>QMYL01000136.1 GCA_003662645.1 Candidatus Bathyarchaeota archaeon | reverse complement strand
GGGCGGGAAGCATACTCATCGAAGCCGGGTTAATCGGGTGCAGAGGTCTAGGTTTGGATGTGAAGCGTAAGGTGGCTGAGGGGAGCTTGAGGAACATGTTACATTACGGCGTGGAAACCCTCGGAGTGCTGGTTGGGGATGCTAGGAGGCCTCCACTGGGGGACGCCTCGTTCAGCTGCATCGTCACCGATCCCCTCTACGGTCTCTCGGCTACAACCCTAGGGTTGGAACCTAAAAACTTGATAGCCGAGGCCCTATCGGCCGTAATTGACATGCTGGAGGGGGGTAGGAGAATCTGCCTAGCAGCTCCTAAAGAGTTGGGGGTTAAACAGCTCGGTGAGGAGCTAGGACTCAAACACGTTGAGTCCCACTTCCTATACATACATAGGAGGTTGACTAGGGAGATAGCGGTCTTCGAGAGGGTTTGAGATGAGCCTTAGGGTTTTATTCCTCGGAACATCGGCGAGCGTCCCAACGCTCAGGAGGAGCCTCCCAGCGATAGCCATCAGGAGGGAGGGGGAACTCATACTATTCGACTGCGGCGAGGGAACCCAGAGGCAGATGATAAAGGCCAAGGTCGGCTTCAACCGTGAGACTAGGATATTCATAACACACATGCATGGGGATCACATGCTAGGGTTGCCGGGCGTAATCCAGACCATGTCCCTCCTAGACAGGAGCAGACCGCTCTACATCTACGGCCCAGAGGGGATCAGAGACTTCATAGAAGCCATAAGGGAGACCGTGAGGTTCTCATTAAGGTTCAGGATCGAGGTCCAAGAGGTCACGAGTGAAGGAGTTATCTACGACTGTAACGATTACGAGGTACGCGCCGGATGGAGCGAGCATACCGTTCCAACGGTAGCCTACGCCCTCATCGAGAAGCAACGTCCAGGCAGGTTCAACCCTGAGAGAGCCCTATCCCTCGGGGTGCCTAAGGGTCCACTCTGGTCCAGACTTCAACGCGGCTTAACAGTGGAGCTACCGAATGGCCGCATAGTCAAACCTGAGGACGTCCTAGGGCCGCCTAGGAGGGGTAGGAAGATAGTCTACACAGGGGATACGAGGCCGTCTAGGGGGATCATAGAGTTAGCCAAAGGTGCAGATGTGCTGATACATGACGCAACATTCGCCGATGACCTAGCTGAGAGGGCTAGGGAGGATATGCACTCGACGGCCAGTGAGGCTGCATCGGTAGCCAAGGAGGCTGGGGTGGGACTCTTGGTACTCACCCACATAAGCGCCCGCTACGAGGATACGGACATCTTGCTCGAGGAGGCTAGGAGGATCTTCCCGAACGTCCTAGTCGCCGAGGACTTCATGAGCCTCGACGTTCCACTCCCAGAATGAGGGATGAACCATTATGGATGGTTATAAGCTCCTCCTGGAGAGGTGTCTGAACGTTAAGGTTCTCATGGTGCTTTTGGTCTTCCTCTCCTCCTTCGCCTTCTACTCAATGATGTTTATGAAGAGCCCCCTAATAACAGGGATAGATGGACCATACTACCTGATACAGGTTAGAGGATTGCTGGAGGGGGGAACCCTACCCTACGGCGATCCGCCCTTCGCCTTCTACCTCTTCGCCCTCTTCGCCTTGATCCTCGGAGACGTAACTGCTGGGGTGAAGTTTGGGGTCTCCCTCTTCTGCTCCCTATCGGTCGTCCCCATGTACCTTCTGGTCAAGAGGGCCTCCGGTGAAAGTTACGGCGGATATTTGGCGACCGTTCTCCTGGCCTTCTCGGCCTCCTTCGTCAGGATGCTGAGCGACTTCATGAAGAACGCCGTGGGAGTATTCTTCCTGATATCCTTCTTCTACCTCATGCATCGGTTGGCCTTCGACGGTTGGAGCCTGAGGAGGTTCTCCCTCGCCGTTGCATCGCTGATCCTGACCGGGTTAACTCATATACTAGACCTGGGCGTGGCCCTCCTATACCTAGCGGTCTACTCGATAGTCATCCTAGCCCTAAACGTTAATAGAAGGGAATACGCGAAAGCCTCCGGCCTGATGGGCCTGTCAGTCGCGATGTTCATCACGGCTACAGCCCTATACTCCCCATTCCTCTTCTCGGATTATAACAAGATACTGAGCTTCTTCGAGGATCTATCCTCCGTCGGCGGTGAACAGCCCACTATACCGGTGTTCATACCCCACCCACGCGGTCCAAGGCTGCCGATGAGCTGGCTGATGCTGGCCTTGATCCTCCTAGCCGGGTTCTTAACATCGATCTACGAGTGGAAGAGGAGACTCAAAGAGTCCTTCGCGCAATCGATTGTCATGACCATAATCGGAGCGTCGCTCGGCTTCCCGCTCATACCCATCATGTGGCTCTGGAGGTTCATGCTCATGGAGTTCATACCATCCGCCGTTATCCTGAGCCACGGCCTCACAGAGTTCAGGCGTCTACTTAAGGGTGAGAGCCTCCCGGCCGCCGTGACGGCCGTTGGTTGCTTATCCATCTTCATAATCCAATCGGTTAATGTGGCGGCGTCTGTGAGACCGACGATAAGTTACCCTGCATACCTAGACTTGGTGGATATGAAGGGGGAGATCCCTCAGAACTCCGTCGTCATAGCTCCTATGTGGATCAAGTACTGGGTTGAATTCGTCGATGGGGTTGATGTAGCTCGTAAACCGACAGTGGATCTGTGGAGCTCCTACTCCCACGTTCTCGTCCTCTTCGATAGGGATAGGCCTCCCCCGTTCGTTAGGGGGTTAAGGGTTCTCTTCATCGGGAGGAGGCTGGCGCTCGCGGAGCTCCAGGAGAGGCGTCCACCCGGTTAGAGCAGCCTCTTTAGCCTCTCCACGCTCTCCTCGACCCCCTCTATCGACTCTACAATTATGAAGCCCTCATAGCCCGCCTCCTTTAGGGCATTAATAACCCAATCCCAGTCGATCCCTCCGTATCCTATTCCCTTGTGGGAGTCGCTCGTTCCATCGTTATCGTGGGCGTGTATGTGGATGATCCTATCCGACAACCTCTCGATGAACCCCGCCACTTGGCGGTTTATGTAGGCGTGTCCGATATCGAAGGCTAAACCTGGAGCATCACTGCCTAACTCCTCATAGAAGCGTATGAAGTCCTCAACGCTCTTCAATAGGAAGGGTGAGGGGTCGAAGATGTTCTCTATGGCTATCTTGGTATCGAGTTGCTCAGCAGCCTCCAAGAGTTCACGTGTGGATTGGATGTTCAACTTCCAGTCCAACCCGGGGTGGAAGTATGCGATGCTGGAGTGTAAGCCTGGATGGAATACCCAGACCTTAGAGCCCAGCTCATGGGCGTAGAGCATCGACCTCTTCAGACGCTTCAGGACAGCCCTCCTTATGGTTGGAACCGGGGAGGCTATATTCACGTCAACGAAGGGGGCGTGGACCGTCACCTCTAACCCCCCATCCTCGATCACACGCCTCAAAGCCCTCACACGCCTCTCATTCAGAGAGTGTCCACCCTCATCCACAAGCTCCACGCAACCAGCCTCAACCCTCTCCAGCTCAGTCAGGAGCTGGGGGAAGGGGCGGCCTAGGCAGTAGAGCATGGATAGGCCTATCCTCATACCTCTCACGTCGTCTTTGGCGCCAACCAATCTATTAAGCTCCTCGGATCGTCGCATCTGATCTCAACCCTTATCGGACCTAGCGGCGACTCACCTACAGGTTGAGAGAAGGATATGTGCCCCACATACGCGACCTGCTTATTCAAGTGGAAGGTTATAGTGTTCCCCTGTAGCCCTCTTAAGAGGACTGCCCTAGCCGCGTCTAGGATCATCTCCCTCCTAAGGAGGTCGTGGAACTTCCTTAGCGACTCCAAACCCTCACCTCTACCGGTTATGAGTTCCTCTTCGACCTCCAGCTCCAGCTCACCGAAAACCCGGTTTATCGCCGTTATAACCTTCTCTGGGTCCTCCGTCGGGTTCACCTCAGCTTGGACCAGGAGCTTAACGTTATCCATGGGCTAAATCCTCCATGATCCTCCTCAGAACCTCGTGTACGTTACGTCTCAGCTGGCT
>QMYL01000135.1 GCA_003662645.1 Candidatus Bathyarchaeota archaeon | reverse complement strand
TTACCCTCGTCATAGGGCATTGTGAAACCAGCATCTCATTAGTGCTGTTGGAGATGTAATGGTTCGACATTCTCGGCATGCCCGTAGATGGTGAAGTCGATGTTGACTCCTCCCTCTTTGTCTTAGGCTCTTCACGGCTCACTTATATAAGGATCTATTAACCCAAAACTTGTCCTCTGTCAGTTGAAGGGTTGTAATATGAACTCCAAATCTGTCCAGTTTTCCGATCGAAAAGTATTTATTGGTGTATGAATCTCACTATGAGCTCAACGAGGGTTCAAGCCTAATAGAATCCTCGTCCTGGAGGAAAAAATAAACTAAATGAGATTACATAACGGAAGCGGCGAAGCGGAAGACGGCTCGGGAAGCTACCCCGTGCCGGATATACTTGAGGATGATAGCATCCTTAGAGTTTACAAAGGCAACATAGATGAGAGGGGCCTCTTTGGTGAGGTATATCTGTACATTACCAAGGGTTCTATAGTCGTCTATAATCCGAAGACTGGCTACACCAAGAAGGTTGATATGGATGAGGTCTCCTCAGTGAGGGTTAACGATTACCTAGGCAACGGTGAGCTTGAGGTTGAGACTGGAGGGGGCTGTATATCCCTGATCAGGTTCACCAGGGAGTATATGGATAGGTTCCGGAACGCAGCTAACCTGATCGAGAACCTAACCTACTACAAAATGGTCGATGAGAGCGCTGTTAAGAGGTTCAACCAGAAGGAGATGATGAAGGAGAGGGTGAAGACCCAAACTTTGAAGACTATGCTAACCCTCATGAGGATGAGGATAAAGGCCACAACGGTCGGTATAGTCGCCGGCATGCTGGCAACAGTTCTAGGTCTACTACCGCCATACCTCATGAAGACCTTAATCGATAACGTCCTAGGTGAGGGGAACGTAAGCCTTCTGACCACGATAGTTCTAAGCCTCATAGGGATTTACGCCGCAAATGCGATACTCAACGTGGTCAGGAGTTACGCCCTATCCTATGCTGGGCAACACTCAATGTGTGACTTAAGACGCCACCTATACCGCCACATACTCAAGTTCCAACTCGACCTATTAGATAGGTATGAGGCTGGAAGGGTGATCTCAAGGATAACCGATGACGTGGGGAGGATAAACTGGTTCCTGACATGGGGCATCCAGAGCTTTCTAGTTAACATATTCACCCTGGTGGCGATAGGGGCAATACTGCTACTCCTAAACGTCAAGCTCGCTCTGATAGCTATGATACCCGTCCCCTTCTTGGCGATAGGAATCTTCCTGTTCAGGAGGAAGGCTAGGAGGGTCTACCACATGGCTTGGCGGAGGTGGGCCGATGTAACAACACTACTGGTCGATAAGATACCAAACTTCCCGCTGATAAAGGCCTTCTCGAGGGAGGATGAGGAGAGGAGAACCCTCGATGCAAAGTTGAGGGAACAGGTTTCGGCTAGGATGAACGCGACGAAGCTGAGCGTCGAATTCTTCCCGATGCTTGGCTTCACACTCTCAGCCAGCGTAGCCATAATATGGTGGCTCGGAGGCTTAGAGGTCCTAGGTGGAAGCCTAACTTTAGGAACCCTCACAGCCTTCATATCCTACGTCTGGCAGTTCTATGGGCCTATGAACTCCCTGATAAGCATGATCGAGCCCTTGCAGCAGGTTATAACCTCGGTTGAGAGGATAAACTCGCTTCTCTACATGGAGCCGAACGTGAAGGAGCCTGAGAAGGCTGTAGACCTCAATATAAGAGGCCATATAATATTCGATAACGTCAAGTTCGGTTATGAGCCGTACGCGTACGTCCTGAAGAACATAAACCTGCAGATAAAGCCCGGTGAGAAGGTTGGGATAGTAGGGCCAACCGGCTCGGGCAAGACCACCCTGACAAAACTGATATTGAGGTTCTACGACCCGAATGAGGGTAGAATCCTGATCGACGGGGTCAACCTAAAGAACGTGAAGTTGAGCTCCCTAAGGCGGCAGATAGGCTTAGTAGTCCAAGACCCGCCGTTATTCAGCGACACAATAGCTAACAATATAAGGTACGGCAAGCCCGATGCAACCCCGGAGGAGGTGATGGCGGCTGCGAAGGTCTCCCAAGCCCACGAGTTCATAATGAAGATGCCTCTAGCCTATGACAGTCCAGTTGGCCATAGGGGCTCTAAACTCTCCGGTGGGGAACGGCAGAGGATCGCGATAGCGAGGGCTATAATCTCAGACCCGAAGGTATTGATACTCGACGAGGCCACCTCATCCCTAGATGCGATAACGGAGAGGAAGGTTAAAGAAGCCCTAGACTACATCTCAAGGGGTAGAACCACAATCATAATCGCCCATAGATTATCGACGGTGATGGATACCGATAGGATAATAGTCCTAGATAAGGGTAGGATAGTCGAGGTTGGCAGCCACGATCAACTCCTGAGGAGGGGAGGCCTCTACAAGAGGTTGTGGAATATGCAGTTCAGAGAGGGAATTATAGAGGTGCCGATAGGTGGAGTTAAGTGACTCAATAAAGGATTACATCAAGAGGTTAAACATAATCGAACCGGAAGATTTGAGGGTTAGGGAGGATAGGAGAAGGAACTCCCTAGAGATAAACGTTAGAGGTAAGGTCTATCGGAACGTCATACCAAAGAAGCCCTTCCCACTGACAAACCCCCAACTCGTCATCTTCACGCAGAAAGACAACCCTAATGGGGATATATGCACACTGAGGGATTATAGGCTCCTAGACGCGGAATCAAAGAGATGCTTAGAGAAGTACCTATCCAAGGTCTGCTTCATACCAGTTATCGAACGGATCCAGTCGATAAGGTATAAGGGTGAAGTATACGAGTGGAGGGTTGAGACCAACCGCGGCCTTAGGGTCTTCCACACCAGGGGGAGACGGAGCATATATAGGTTTGAGGAGGGGAAGGTCTCAATAACCGACACAAACGATAACATATACCTCATAACTGATGTAAGTAAGCTCGACAGGAAGAGTTGGGTCGAGCTTGAGAAGGTGCTGTAGAGGGAGTCGAGCTTACCCCTCAACCTCCATCAGAAGTTGGCGTATAACTTTAACCAGCGATCTACCTTTAACATACCCAGATTCTAGCTGAAGGTTTGAGTACAGCTTCTTCACTATGTACTCCTCAACCGTTAGGGCCAAGGAGCCAAGCGTTTCATTCAACCCAGCTGTGAAGACATCCGGCTTATTGAGTATCTCCCTCATCCTGAAATTGTACCTCCTCTTCATCTCTGAGTACAGGAACTTCGTTGGTGTATCCCCAAGGAAGGTCTTCAGGACGTCATCTATCGTCATGATGAGGAGCTCTCTGAGCTCCTCCCTAGAGTTTATGGCCCCTATCCTTCTACCTTCAGCCTTATCCTCCGGCATGGAGCTTCCAGCTTTCAGATGATTGGCATAATCTTGGGGTATGGATAACCCCTCGAGGTGTCCATGTCGACCACGTATAGTCCGGTCCTAGGCTTCACGCCGTAAATCAGTATCGCCCCATGCTCCCTCGTTATCTTGATATGGACATCCACTATCGAGCTCAAGGGCTTGGAGAGCTCCCTATGGAGGGGCTTAAGTATCAATATGCCAAGGTTCCCCTTCTCCCTCAACCTAGTCGCGTCCATATTCAAAACTCTAATGGCATCCTCAGAGTTATAACTCGAAATTAGATGGTCAACTCCGGTTATGCGCAGTACCGGTTGCCCAGTCTCCTCCATCAAGCTGTCGACAAGCCTGAGGTATCCATCATAATCCCTGCGTACATCCCTCCCCTCGAGGGGTACTAGAAAGGGAAGCTTGAAGACCTCCTCCTTCACGGAGTTCCTGGCTACACAGACTCTAAGGAGGCGGTTACACTCCTCCATCGTGAGCCCGCCCTCCATAGCCCTCCTCTTAACTATGTTGTAGTCTACCCCTGATGACGGGATGACTATGACCCCCCTACCCTTAACGAGGAAGTTCCACGGTATGGGGTTCAGGATGAGGTGGTACTGGAAGGTTGAGACTGGAC
>QMYL01000134.1 GCA_003662645.1 Candidatus Bathyarchaeota archaeon | reverse complement strand
TTGATACGCTTGTTAGCTTCTACCCAGAATAGGGGAACGGTCAAGTTGAGGCGGGCTAAGGTTGGGGTTGTAGGTTTGGGCGGGATCTTCAGAGGTGCTCACCTCCCAGCCTACCCGGAGGTTAGGGAGGCCCAACTTAAGGCTTTATGTGACATCTCAACGGAGGCTCTTGATAGGGCTAAGTCTCTACTCTGGAAGGTTTACTCGGAGAGGATAAACAGCGCCGAGGAGGAGGGTGACTCCGAGAAGGCTGAGATGCT
This sequence comes from Candidatus Bathyarchaeota archaeon, assembly GCA_003662645.1. GTDB lineage: Archaea > Thermoproteota > Bathyarchaeia > Bathyarchaeales > B26-1 > B17-G17. Next base: position 3,769 of record QMYL01000134.1, on the reverse strand, counting down.
TAGGGACGACTTGAAAGGTGTAAAGTTATATCCCAGCCTGGAAGAGATGCTCTCGAGCGAGGAGCTGGATCTGGTTGATGTATGTACGCCGACGAAGTTCCACAACACGGTCGCCATAGAGGTGTTAAAATCTGGGGTTAACGTGATGGTTGAGAAGCCTATGGCTAGAACCTACCTTGAATGCCTAGACGTTATGGAGGCGGTCGAGGAGAGCGGTAAGTTCTACCAGCATAATGAGAACTGGCTCTACCTCCCCATCTGGTACTCAGCTAAGAAGTTCGTTGAGAGCGGAGTCATTGGTGAACTCCAGTACGTATTCACCGCTACGGCCCATGGCGGACCTGAGTGGGCGACATGGTTCTGGAACCCCGATATAGCTGGGGGAGGATCCCTGCTGGATAATGGAGTTCACGGGATAACCACCGCTTGGTTCCTAGGGGGCTTCGAGATGAACCCTGTCGTTGTAAAGGCAGTTGAGCCTTACGGCATCTCCATAAGGATGAGGACTAGGCTCCTTGAGGGCATGTTCAAGCCCTTCGAGGTTGAGGATGACGCCCACATAATCGTTAGGTATGAGGATGACGAGGGCAGGTGGTTGACGACCCACATTGAAGGCTCTTGGTCTTATAGGGATTCCATGAGGGACAGAATAATAGGCTCCAGCGGTGAGATAGAACCCTACACGAAGGGTGAGGAGGCATTCCTCAGGATAGAGGATGCGAGCGGCAACGTCAGGGAGGTAGGGGTTGGGAAGACAGGCTGGCTGATGAGCTTCATAGGTGAAATAAGGAACATGTGTAACTGCGTCTTGAATCACGTCAAACCCCTATGCGACGAGAGGGTTGGCGCGGAGACGACCGCCATAGTTCAGGCAGCCTACCTCTCCCAGAAGAGGGGGAGGAAGCCCGTAACCCTGGAGGAGTTTAAGAGCTACGCCTTAAAGGTTAGGGATAGGGAGGGCGATAGGGCCCCAGACATCCTATTGAGGGACCTATTGAAGGGTGTGCAGAGGTTCATCTAGGTGTCTGGAGACCGTTCAAGCGAGGAGGTTGAGTATTGGTTTAAGGCATTCCTGGTGATGGCTGCGTTATCCACCGCGGTCTTCACGGTTCAGCATCTCGTGGCCAGGATCTTCGACCCCATCTTTGAGGTGTGCATCTTCTACATTCCAACCCTGATCACGCTGGCGGTATACCTACACTTGAGGGTTAGAACGCGAAAGCCTTAAGTAACCAGCCTGAAGACTCAAATAGGGTTGACGACTCACTTGTAGAGGTGGAAATTTATGGCTAAGAGGATCAGGATAATAACCGACGCAACCGGTCCCGTCGAGGCCGAGATAACAGAGGACAAGAACCCCAAAACAGCCAGGGCCGTATGGGAGAAGCTCCCGATCGAGGCGAGGGTTGCAACGTGGGGCGATGAGATATACTTCCCAATCCCCGTCAAGATGGGAGAGGAGAACCCCCAAGAGACTGTGGAGCTTGGTGATCTGGGGTACTGGCCTCCCGGGAATAGCTTCTGCATATTCTTCGGCCGGACACCTGTCAGCCGTGGTGGGGAGATAAGGCCCGCCAGCCCAGTCAACGTCTTCGGGAGAGTTCTGGGAGACCCCAGGGTCTTCAAGAGGGTTAGGAGCGGCGACAAGATAAGGATCGAGAGGGTTGAGTAAAACTCTAAACGGCGGAGGACATAAACCTCGACGGCTTCACGTTAGACTAATATACCCCTTTCTAGAGAAGTAAGCTGATACTCGGACTCCGTTGAGGTGAGATTTTGGCTAAGCCTTTAGCATCGATAGTCTCGGCCGGCCTATCCAAGTTCGGGAAGAGGGAGGGGGTCTCGGGGAGGGAACTCTTCGTAGAGGCCTTCAAGGAGGCCATGGAGAGGTGTCCATCACTGGACCCGAGGAAGGACATACAGGCTTTGATAATAGGTCAGATGAGCGAATCCTTCGAGCATCAGTGCCACATAGCACCCATCACATCCGACTGGGCTGGATTACTACCCACACCGGCTGTTAGGACCGAGGTCGCCTGCGCCTCATCAGCGGCCGCGATAAGGTATGGGGTTCTAGCAGTTATGTCCGGCGTCTATGATGTAGTTCTGGTTGGTGGAGTTGAGAAGATGACCAATCGAACCACCCCTGAGGCGACTGAGTACTTGGGTATGGCCGCAGACTTTCCGATGGAGCAGTGGAACGGGGTGACCTTCCCGGGTTTATTCGCCCTCATGGCTACAGCCCACATGCACAAGTACGGTACAACCGAGGAGCAGATGGCCCTTATAGCTGTGAAGAACCACCACAACGCCACCCTGAACCCGAAGGCCCACATGAGGAAGGAGGTCACGGTCGAACAGGTCCTCAACTCTAGGATGATAGCGTGGCCCCTCAAACTCTTCGACTGCTCCCTGATCTCGGATGGGGCTGCATGCGCTGTGATAACGAGACCAGAACTGGCGAGGAAGTTTACTGACACCCCGATCCAGATAATCGGTTCGGGCCATGGCAGTGATACGATAGGGCTGTATGAGAGGGAAGACCTGACCTCCCTGATGGCCGTCTATAGGGCGGCTTCAGAAGCCTACAAGATGGCCGGCGTAGAACCTTCAGATATCGACGTCGCCGAGGTCCACGACTGCTTCACGATAGCTGAGATAATGGCCTACGAGGCGCTGGGTTTCTGCAAACCGGGTGAGGGAGGGAGGCTCATAGAGGATGGGGTTACAACCCTGGATGGAAGCCTACCTGTGAACCCCAGTGGGGGTTTGAAGGCGAAGGGACACCCGATAGGTGCGACTGGGGCGGCCCAGCTCTATGAGATATACCTGCAGTTGATCGGTGAGGCTGGGGATAGACAGGTTGATGGCTGTGAGGTCGGCTTGACTCAGAACCTCGGCGGCAGCGGGGCTTCATGTCTAATCCACATATACAGGAGGGATTGAGATGGATGAGGAGAAGCCTCTAACGATAGAGCAGTTCTACAAGTTCATAGGTGAGAAGAGGCTGATGGCGGTCAGGTGTGAGGGTTGCGGAGCCCTATTCATACCCCCGAGGACCATATGCAACAGGTGCCTCTCCAAGGACCTAGAATGGGTTGAGGTTAAGAATAGGGGGAAGCTCATAACCTACACGGTGATCTACGTCCCACCGGTCCAGTTCCAATCGATGGCTCCCTACGCATACGGAATAATACAACTGGAGGATGGACCACGCATACCAGGTATGATACGCAACGTAGAACCGGGGGATATCGAGATAGGTATGGAGCTCATCGTCGACTTTGAGGAGGAGAAGGATGGAGAACAGGAACAGCAGGGACGGCAGGGATGGCCGAGATGGCCGAGATACTTCTTTAGACCTCCATGAATAACCTTCCGCTTCTCCCTTTCCGGCTTGGATGAATAGTTTAAGGGTATCTTGGCTCCCTTAACTCCTTTTAGTCTTGGTTAACCTCTCTATTAGGGGGACTATCTCTGTTAGGGAGGAGACTATATAGGTCGCACCCGCCGACCTAAGCTTCTCGGGTGGGTTCCTTTCATTCCTTATCCCAACGGCCGTTGCTCCAAGCTCCCTGGCACAGGCCATATCGCCCTCGCTATCCCCAACGACCAAGGGCTCCTCTGGCTTTACACCGAGTTTCTCTAGGGCCTCCCTTAGGTGGGCTGGGTCTGGCTTCGTCGATGGGACGAAGTCCCTCGGGACTATGACGTCGAAGAACCCTTTGAGGCGGAACCTCTGGAGGATATACTCCGTGGCCTTTACGCC
>QMYL01000133.1 GCA_003662645.1 Candidatus Bathyarchaeota archaeon | reverse complement strand
TCGTAGAGCCCCTTTATCGGCCCCATAGTTATCCCGTGGTCCATGGGTATTATCACGGTTTTCTTTGTGTTCCTGTTTTTGACCCGGTCGAGCCTTATCCTCTTCCCTATCTCGGTCATCCTCTCCCACTCGGAAAGGTTGAGGTTTAACCTATTATCTTACACATGAACTAATTTATAAAATTTCGATTTAATCATCTTGATGTTTTTTTGTTGGAGTTGCCTAACCAGCTGTATCATGAAACCTCCCGGAAGGGGTTTAGAAACGTTTATCTTCCCCGACTCCAAACTCAAATCAAAAAGGGGGTTCTCCAGTCCAATTGGCCAGCTCGATAACCTACCTCACAACAACCATCGATGGGGCTAGAGGCCTAAAACCGTATAAGAGGAAACTCACGAGGAGGTTAAGCGACCTCCGAGGATACTTCCTCAATAAGGGGCTGGTTGAGGAAATCCTCTCCAAGGGGGAAAACCCAATAATCTACGAGGTCTACGAGATACCTCAGGAACCAACCGACGGGTTGCTGAGTATAGGCTGCACGGTAATCTATCCAGGTAAGGTAGGGGATGAATACTACTTCACGAAGGGGCACTTCCACACGAAGGAGAGCGCAAGTGAAGTCTACATAGGGGTTGAGGGTGAGGGTATAATCCTAATGCAGAACAAGGAGGGTGAGACCGCATACTCCAGGATAGAACCCAACGTCATCGTTTATATACCACCAGGAGTGGCCCATAGAACCATAAACGTAGGCTCGGGGAAGCTTGTTTTCCTGGCTGTATACCCCTCAGACGCTGGACATGATTATGGCAGTATAGAGAAGCTGGGCTTCGCGAAGCTCGTTGTTGAGAGGGATGGTAAACCCGAGGTTGTGGATAACCCAAACTACGTTAAGGCCTCGTAGTCTACCAGTAGACGGTCTCCGTCGGTCTGCCCTCAAGTACCGCCTCGGTCTCGTCCGGTTCTAGGGTCTTCCTGACGCCGAGCTTGTAGTGCCAGTCGTAACAGCAGTAGCGGACGAGTTTGATCCGCTTCCCCTTCAAGTGTTCTGGTATAACCTCGTCTGGGGTTCGCTTTGAGAAGTTTGTCAACTCAACGGTGAAGATGCACTTCTCCCACCTATCCCCATACTCGTCGGTTATGTACTCACCCGTCCTCTCGATGTCCACAACCCTCCCCTGCAACTTTCTAACCTTCAACCGAGACCACCTTTTGGAGATATAGAGGGCCATGGATATTAGTCTTGCGGGGTTAATCATGAAGGTTTAAATCTCATGCACACCAGAAGTGGTAACTCTCGTCACATTTTCAAACTCTTCTCTCAATTATAACCTAAATTCTGCCCTCTCCGTAACGATTGACATCAATATATTTAAGTGAGGCTTCCCATCTCTTCTAGAGGATGAGGAATAGCCTAGAGAGGTGGACGTGTGGGGAAGAAGAAGGTAATCAGCGAGGAAGAGCTCGACGAGATGGTCCTCCCCGTGGCGAACGATGTCCTCGGGATAGCCGTGAAGCTGCTCGGCTACGACAGGGTCCTCGTTAGATGCCAGGATGGACGTGAGAGGATCTGCCGAATAAGGGGGAAGATGAAGAGGAGGGTCTGGATAAGGGTTGGGGATGTTGTCTTAGTATCCCCATGGGACTTCCAATCTGACACGAGGGGCGACATAATCTGGCGTTACACGAAGGGGCAGGCTGAGTTACTGCGTAAGAAGGGGCTCCTAACGATCTGATGGTTGACGGTGGCGATCGATGGGTGTTGAGGATAGGGTTAAGAAGAGGCTTGAGAGGAAGGAGAGGACCTATGAGACCGAGCAGCTGATGAAGGAGAAGAGGAGCGAGGAGTATGAGGTCCTAGAGGAGGTCTTCGACAAGTCCACCTTGATGACGATATACGACCTCATGAATAAGGGTGTTATAGACGAGATATACGGCGTAGTGAAAGCCGGGAAGGAGTCGAGGATCTACTACGGCAGGGGCCCCAAAGGCGAGGAGTTAGCGATAAAGATATACCTAACGGTCTCAGCCGAGTTTAGGAGGGGGATGCTCCCATACATACTCGGAGACCCACGCTTCAAGAACGTGAAGAGGAGCGGGAGACACCTAATCTACGCATGGGCCCAGAAGGAGTTCAAGAACCTCAAGCTAGCCTACGACGCCGGGGTCAGGGTGCCGAAGCCGATCCACGTCCAGAACAACGTCCTAGTAATGGAGTTCATAGGGGAGGATGGGATAAGCGCACCGATACTTAAGGAGGCCGAGATAGATAGGCCGAAGGCTGTATACCGCAAGCTGATAGAGGCTGTTGAGAAGCTTTATAAGGGGGCGAAGCTGGTCCATGGAGACCTGAGCGAATATAACATCATGATATGGGGCGGTGAACCCGTAATCTTCGATATATCACAGGCGGTCTCCCTAGAGCATCCCAACGCAACCCAATACCTGATAAGGGACCTCGAGAACCTAAACCGGTACTTCAGGAGGCTTGGCGTGGATGTTACGCCTGTCGATAAACTCTTCAGGAGGATAACATGCGGTGAGATATAACACGTTCATAAAGATACCGAAGGAGAGGATAGGCGTCCTGATAGGGCCGAAGGGCTCAGTGAAGGAGTTGATAGAGAGGAGACTCAATGTTGAGTTGGACATCGACAGCAAGACTGGGGATGTGGAGATAACACTGAACGAGGACGCGGAGGATCCATCGTTGCTCTTTAGAGCTAAGGATGTGGTTAGGGCGATAGGTAGGGGCTTCTCACCCGAGAGGGCTTTCAAGCTCCTAGAGGATGAAGATAAGGTCTTCGAGATGATAGACCTGAGGGACATCTTCGGGAGGTCCCAATCTAACATAAAGAGGGTTAAGGGTCGAATAATAGGCAAGGATGGGAAGACTAGACGTATAATAGAGGAGCTGACCGGGGCCCTAGTCTCGGTCTACGGGGACACGGTATCCATAATAGGGAATATAGAACAGGTTGAGACGGCCCGCGAAGCAGTGAAGATGCTGATAAAGGGGAGCCAACACAGGACGGTCTACAAGTTCCTGCAGAGGAAGAGGCATGAGCTGAAGAAGAGGAGGCTCGAACTCTGGGAGACCGACACCCTAAAAAGCCTAGAAATATAATATAAATTATCTAACCTCTAACACTAATTGTAACCTGAAATCAGTTGATAAATCCGGTTTAGATGTAGAGTTGAAGGAGGACGGGAAGATAACCCAAGTATTCAGAGAGATAAGCCCTGCGGACTTCTTCTACAGGAATAGGGAGATAGCCGGCTTCACAAATCCGACTAGGGCTATATTCTCGGCTGTTAGGGAGCTGGTTGAGAACTCCCTAGATGCGGCTGAGGTTGTAGGCGTTCCACCCGACATCTACATCCGCATATCACATGACGATCCCGATGAGAATCCGCACGCCTACACCCTAAGGGTTGAGGATAACGGCTCCGGGATCCCACCTCACCACGTTCCCCTAGCCTTCGGTCAGTTCCTCTTCAGCTCCAAGTACGTGTTGAAGCAGGCTAGGGGAACCTTCGGGCTTGGGGGTACGATGGCCATCCTCTATGGGCAGATAACAACCAATAAGGCCGTCCGGATAGTCTCGAGCACGGGTAAGTCGAGGATATGTGAGTACTCGTTGATGATAGATATCGAGAGGAACCGCCCCATAATCCTCAACCGTAAGTTGTACCCTAACCGAACTGGGTGGCATGGCACAATAGTCGAGTTTCATCTTGAGGGGGACTACTACAAGGCGATGCCTAGGATACTCGAATACCTGAAGCAGACGGCCATAGTCAACCCATACGCCAACATAACCTTCGTTGACCCGAGGGGAAGGCTATACCTGTTCCTCCGCAAGTCTACGGAGATTCCTCCTCCCCCGAAGGAGACGCTCCCACACCCGCACGGCGTAGACGTCGAGATGATGCAGAGGATAATACGCGCGACCAGATGTAAGACTATGCTGGACTTCATGAGGACCCACTTCCACAGGGTTAGGGAGAGGAGGGGCATAGCCCGCAAGTTCCTTAAGTTCGCTGGTGTAGAC
>QMYL01000132.1 GCA_003662645.1 Candidatus Bathyarchaeota archaeon | reverse complement strand
GACCTAGGCTGGTATGAGAGGTTTCTAGATATAGACCTCCCGAAGGAGAATAACATCACAACAGGTCAGGTCTACCGGACAGTTATAGATAGGGAGAGGCGGGGCGACTATCTAGGCAGGTGCGTCCAAATAATCCCTCACATAACCGACGAGATAAAGAGGAGAATTCGCAGGGTTGCTGAACGGTCGAACGTTGATGTTGTCCTGACGGAGTGCGGCGGGACCGTCGGGGACATAGAGGGGCTACCCTTCCTAGAGGCCATAAGGCAGATGAGGCTTGAGGAAGGATTTGAGAATACATTATACATTCACGTTGCCCTTGTCCCGATACTCGATGTAACCGGTGAGATGAAGACGAAGCCGCTCCAACACAGCGTGAATGAGCTGCGTAGGATCGGAATCCAACCCGACATAATCGTCGCAAGGTGTAGGAAGATGATAACGAAGGAGGTTCTGGAGAAGATAGCCCTCTTCGGGACCATACCGAAGGAGGCTGTCTTCTGCTCCTACAACGTTCCAACAATATATAAGGTTCCGCTGATCCTAGACGAGCAGGGGATGGGTGACTATGTATGCAGGAGGTTAAACCTCCCGAATAGAAGCCCCCGATGGGGTGGGTGGAGGAGCTTCGTCAACTCGGTTGAGAACCCAAAGTACACGGTGAAGATAGCTCTCGTCGGGAAGTATGCGGGCTTAGCTGACAGCTATGTAAGTATGAACGAGGCCCTAAGGCATGGGGGAGCGGCTTGTAACACGAGGGTTCTGATAGACTACATAGAGGCCGAGACCTTCGAGGAGAACCCCGAGAAGATAAATACATTGAAGGGGTATGATGGTATCTTCGTCCCCTACGGCTTCGGCCCGAGGGGAACCGAGGGCAAGATTATGGCCATACAATTCGCCCGGGAGAACGACATACCGTTCCTTGGCATATGCTACGGCTTCCAGTTGGCGATTGTGGAGTTCGCTAGGAACGTATGTAACCTTAAGGAGGCTAATAGCACGGAGATATCGCAGGATACGCCTCACCCAGTCATCTACTTGATGCCGAGGCAGAGGGGACTAAAATATAAGGGGGCAACGATGCGCCTGGGGGCACATAAGGTCATAATAAAGAAGGGAACCCTGGCCTATAAACTATACAAGAGGTCGGAGATATATGAACGGCACCGCCACAGATGGGAGGTGAATCCGAAATACTGGAAGATACTCGAGGAGCACGGAGCCGTCTTCTCCGGGAAGAGCCCTGATAGGAGGAGGATAGAGATAATGGAGCTTCCGGACAGGTTCTTCTTCTTCGCATCCCAATTCCATGGGGAGTTCAAGAGTAGACCTGGGAGGCCTGAACCGGAATATTACGGATTCGTGAAGGCATGCCTAGACAAGAAGTTGGGTAAGAAGAGACCGGAATTCTAAGGGGATAACAGAATGTAACCTCCGATGGGTCAAACCAGAACAGAACAACACAAAACTTAATTAACCAATTAGGGATGAAGATAAGATAGGAGAGCAGCGTGGGAGGGGGAAATGAGCAGCAGAAGGGAGAAGCGTAGGCGTAGGGGGGCTCCGATGCCGGCGACGGGGGCAGGGCTCCTCAGGTTCTTCGAGGAGGACACACCTGGCATAAGGATTAGGCCGGAGATAGTTGTCATCCTCGCCGTATCGCTTATAGTCGCGGCTATATTGGCACAACTCCACATGGTTCCGTTGGCATAGAAGAAGGTGGGAAAGAACCAGATATCCTCATTCTTCTACTTGTGCAGTATCTCTATCCTCTGAACCGAGTTTAGGTTGATAAATATCTCGCTTCTCTCTTCCCTACTCACAACCTGGGGTATCGGCTGCGCGATCGTCGACCTCAAAACCGTAGCCTTAGCATCGGAGAGCCATATTCCAGGGGGATCTCTGGTCACAGCCGTTAACTTACCCTCAAAGCCATAGGATGGGTCAAGTATAACTGAGATCCTCTCTCCGAGATGCTTCTCGAGCATATGGAATACTGTAACTGGAGGCTGTGAACCCTCAGACATAGCTCTCACTAAGATTTCACATTGGATTGTAGATAAAGTTTTCTATCTTGAAGGATAAAAATTTGATGGATTTAGGTAACTCTAAGCGTGTGAGAACGCTGCAAGATCCTCAAAATTATGTAATTCTTAAATTTGAGGTCCTAACCTTTTTGAGTGGTTACTAGAGAATTATTGTGGAGGTCTAGGATGGCATCGGAGTCAGCGAGCAGGATAGTCAGGAGATACTCTTCCTTATTCACCCTCCCAACATTCAAGGGCATAATCATGTACTTAACCCTTCTATGCCTTCTTGGCGGAATTATGTTAACATATACAATCGATTTGACGGCAAGTAGCATCCTGTCTGGTTTAGCCTACGGAACACTCCTACTTGTAGTATCTACGTTAACTGATTACATAACCACAAAGATCATCATGAAGGGTGAACCCATCCTAGACTTCAGGAGGTGCTCATTCCTATCGCTGGCATCATCCCTAATCCTAACCCTATTCATAACCGCGGCGAATCTAACCCTAACGCTCACGGGGGGAACAGGCCTATGGCTTAAGGTAGCCTCGCTCGGCTTATTCGCGGCCTTAACCTTGAGGTTCATAGTCTTCTTCTCAGTCTCTTCACTGGATACATCAAGGGCCATACTGTCATCAACGGTTCAACCTATACTCTTCACGGTGGTGGCTTCACTACCAACATACACTAATCTAGACCTATCAGCGATAAAACTCATCCAGCCCATAATCGCGACGGCCACAGCCTACATTGGGGTCTACGCATACACTAAGATACTGAATAAACCTCCAAAAGCGGGGTTAAACTTCCGCCCCCTAGAACTCTTCAAGGCTTTCTTAGCGAACTGGACCGAGGATCTGAACGAACCCCTAGAGAGGATCTTCGAGGAGATGGGTGAGGAGAGGGAGATCAAGATATCCCTACTGAAGTTCAAGGGTGAAAGCGGATTGAAAGCTTTGATGGTCGTCCCAGCGATACACCCCGGACCCTTCAAGAACGTCGGGAGTAGCAACCTTCCAGGCGTAATCCAAGAGGCCCTAGAGGAGAAACTGAAGTGCGTCGTCTCCGTCCCCCATGGACTCTCCGGACACGAGCTCGACCTAACCTCCCACGAGAGGTGTAGGGATGTCCTGGAGGGGATATTAACCATGGTCGGTGCCGGTAACGGAAGCGATGAGGCCACACCATTCATACGCCTGGAGATTGATGGAGCAAAGGCGAGCTGCCAGGTATTCGGGAAATGTGCATTACTAACCCTAACACTCGCCCCGGAGATGATGGAGGACCTCCCCCCAGAACTAGACGAAGAGATAAATAAGGAGGCCGAGAAGTTGGGCTTCGAGGCCGCCGTGGTCATAGACGCCCATAACAGCATAGATGGCTCCTTCAACCTAAAGGACGCAACTGAGAGGCTCGGGAGGGTGGCTATAACGATCCTAAAAGAGGCTAGGAGGCTAAACTCCTCAAGGTTCAAGGTGGGAGCCTCAAAGGTTCTACTAGAAGGCTTCGGGGGTAAGGAGGGAATCGGCCCAGGGGGTATAACCGCCATTACCATCGAGGTTGGAAACCAGAGGTCCGCTTACATAGTCATAGACGGAAACAACATGGTCTCAAACCTTCGTAGCGAGATACTCGCACACCTAAAGAGGCTTGGAATAGATGACGGCGAAGTCTTAACAACGGACACGCACGTTGTGAACGGGGTCGTCATGGTCGATAGGGGATACCACCCAATCGGCGAGGCGATACCCCGCAGTACAGTGATAGATAGAGTTGAGAAAGCTGTAAAGATGGCCTTGGATAAACTCGAACCGGCTGGGGTCTCCTGGTGCGTGAAGGGGATACCAAATATGAAGGTTATAGGTGAAAAGCAGATAGAGTCCCTATGTCAAGTCGCAGATGAGGTGGCAGATAAGGCGAAGAGGACGGCGATCCTGCTATTCCCAGCTTTAACAGCTATCCTAATAGCCCTGCTCACAGTAATCTAGAGAGCCTTTAACCGCAAAAAATATTATAAGG
>QMYL01000131.1 GCA_003662645.1 Candidatus Bathyarchaeota archaeon | reverse complement strand
TCCCTACTTATTATAACCCTGAAGTAACGTTCCTTCCAGGATCGATAATCGATTATATACTTTTCACTTTGATATAAGAATTTATGGAGGACTTCTCTATGTTTATGCTTTGTTGGGAATTTTATCACTGGAGAGATTGCTCCCTCCCTGACTGTTCCCTCAAGAGTCATTGGAAACCTCAAACCTGTTCTTGGGTCAGCTAGCTCCAGATCAAACTTGAATGTTCCATCCTGGAAAATTTCTCTAGATTTCACCACAGCTATCTTATCTTTATCTAGACATTTTTTTAGGTATACATATAGTATCTCACCCTCCAACGCCGCTATCTTAAGTGGTAGAGAGAACTCAGATACATCATCCCTAACCTTTACATCCTCTAGGATATCTCTCTTCTTCTCCCTTCCGAGTAGACTGAGGTTCTGTGCCCTTGCGCAAGGTATTAAACTACCAAAGAGAGTTACAACAGTTCCTGAGAGAATTGCTACTATTACAGCAGTGAATGACCAGTGGAGGTATGTGGCTGAGATTGATGGCATAAGCGTTGAGAGGCCGAAGATACCGAGTAGGGTTGGTAGGGCTTTAAAAATTAACATAACTATATAGCTTCCGAAGTATCCGATGAACGTTGCAAATAAACCTATTATCAAGGCTTCAATCATGAATATCTGGAGTACATTCTTCGGCGTTCCACCAACGACCGCTAGGGTATCTATCTCCCTTCTTCTCTCATAGATAACCGAGAACATCGATGAAAATATTATCAGCGCTGTCAATATTATTGGGACTATCTGACTGCTTAAACCGGTCACCGCAAATATGAAGATTTCCTCGTAACTTACAGCATCACCAGCATCGTTGGCTGTAACCTTCTTCCCAAACAAGAACGCTAGGTTTCTAGCGAGCTCCTTAACATCCACGTCCCTATTTGTGATCACAGTGACTGTATCTATAACCGCATAGTCCTTCAAGATTCCGCCATTAGCATATATTATCATGTTCTCAGGGTTTCTTACACCTCCAAAGAGCGGCTTTCCATCTATTCTAGGTACTGAGGCGATGATTTTTGGATTGAACTTTCCCTTCACGAAGGCTGGTGTCTTATGTAATATAACTTCACCCCCGAACCATGTGCCGTATATCTCGATCTCCACATATGCTCCGATTGGTATGTCATACATGGTCTCAGGTATGAGAATTCCCGTATCATTCTCCTCTAGGAACTGAGGTGTAATGTAGGTGTGTAAATTGTAGAATTTAACTGCGAAGTCAGGATCTATCCCGATAGCGTCCACGAAGCTGTATGATATTCCAGAGTATCTTAACCTAACGCTGATAAGGGTCCACTCCTCTTGGTATGGGGCCACTACAGTTCCTGAGATTATGCTTGATCTAATGGAGGTTACGTTACTCCAGTCTTGTCTCTTGATCCATTCAACTTCGTAGCTTTTAATCCATTCATAACGTCCTTTAGGTTCTATTATTAAACCTGAGAACTCTCTTCTTCCTTCCCATCTTCCACTCTCGATTATGGATGATGCTGAGGTTATATTGATGAAGATGACAGTTGCACCTACAATTATAGATATCGTTATTAATGTTAGAGTTATCCTCTTAATTCTAGCTTTTATATGGCGTACCCCTAACCTTATAACGAATTGGACGAAGGATGGAAGCTTTAGAGAGAGCACAGTTAGTAACATTAAAGCTGCACTGCCAAAGATGAAACAACTCAGGAGTAGATCCGTAACATCCAAGTATGGCATATAAGCGTAGGAGGGTATTATCTTCTCCATGAAGGTTATAAAAGCTAGTTTTACATAGGGTTGAGTTATTATGAACAGTATGGCCATTAAAAAGTATAGTGATAGATGGATTAGGAATCTCTTTCGTTTATCTTCAGTTATTATCACTGATGTTAAGGAACCGAATCCATAACTGAAGATTATAACCGCCAGAGCAGTCAATACGCTATTTAACCTCAATAAGTTGAGCTCCTTCCTCAATAACTCAATCTTATCTCTCATTATAAATATCAACTTAGCTCCAAGAGCATAATCCTCCCTGCTAAATGTTTCAAATACCTCCTCGAAGCGGGCTTCCAGTCGAGCAAGCTTCTGATATCCACCAGCAACCGGTACATTAAATTTAGATAGATATTCTATATCCTTCTGGATGCTCCCCAATTCATTCTCAGCGTAGTTTTGAGCAGCTAAGAGAGCCCAGTTGACTAAGGTGGTGTTCTCATCGATTATCACGGTGACTGGGGGATACGATCCATCTACCGGTGTTATCTTGACCGGTTAGTTGAGTGGAAATAGATATAGATCAAACGGTGGATATGGTGGTGGATGTGGTAGAGGCTTGTTTGATGATTTGACTGGAACCGCTAAGTTGATTATAAGATCCTTCTTAACTGGTACATCCCCTCTCCCCCAGACCCATTTAGTATATAATGGATCGAAGTTCGCCACAGGAATAACTTTTCCATTGAGAACCCATATGATAAAGTAGAAGAATGTCCTTCCAGGTTTCCTCTCAAACCAACTGTTTATTTTGAGATCAAAGTAATACGTTCGATTCTCCTCGGGTATAAAGTATCTATTAAGAGGAACCTCCATTTCATCCACTGAGACTTGGCAGATTCTTATTATGGTTAGATTTCCATCAATACTTATATCGTCCAGTCTTAGATTCTCGATTAATGATTGACTCCTCCACGACCATTGATACAATCCTGAGGCGTTCACCTTAAAGTTTAACTCGAAACCCTGAGCTGTTTTCAGATATACGTTCACGCCAGGATGGGGGGTGTTAGATAAGTAGTCGATCACACCCACCGTCAATGTATAATTGTACCCGATCATCTGAGTTAACATCCCCGTACTGCCTGGCGATATCCTTCCACCATCACCTCTAACATTGCACGTTAGAACTAGGAAGGATATTAATATCAACAACGTATGGATGAGTGTAATATGGTATCTCTTCACTCGACTTCCCTCCTCCTTAGGTCTATCAATCTCTCCTCATACTCTGCCCGTAATTTTTGGTAGTGAGAATATTTTATTTCACCCTTTTCATAGAGGGCATCAAGCTTGGATATCATATTTTTCAACTTGATAACTTGTAGGATTGTACCCCTCCGTCTCCACCTCCAGAAGATGCTGATACCTATCCAAGCGGCAAGAACCATGGAAGTGTACGTTAGGGTTAGGTAGCTAATCTGGCATCTAAGCGTGACTAGTAAGGGCCGGTTTAGATTAATCCTTATCAAGCCTTGATTCATCCCCTGGTAAACTTCAATTATGTATACATCCTCTGGGAGGTTTAGCGATACATATCCTGAGGCGTTCGTTTGGTATGTTCCTATTAAACCTTGTTCTGACGTGAACCTAACATTGGTTTCGGTCATCGGCCTACCTAGGGCATCCAATACTAGTAATGTTAAACGGTTTATCCTAGCGATCATGGTGATATTATTAGAGGTTAGATTATAATTCTCCCCCACCCTAACATTCATCCAATCGATGGATAAGGCGTAGGTCTGATGTGGAAGATTCTTGAAGCATACGTAACCTGATATATTTGTATACTGAATTCCCACCAAATCTCCCCATTGAGAGTATAATCTGATTGTGGCATTAAATACTGGTTCCCTATCTGAAGTCAGAACTCTAATCGTCAAGTCCGTCACGTTAAGGATCAGGGTCTCATTTTGTTCATCTTGAGTTATATTGATTAAGCCTTGGAAGAGTCTGAGTCCATGAATGGTTCTTCCACTCAAGGCTCTAATTATGTATGTGCCATTCCAGATATTCTCGAACCTGACAAGTCCTAGGGAGTTGGAGATTCCAGTATAGATTTCACCGTCCCTATCTTCACTTGCGAGAACTACGCAGATTTCAGATACTGAATCATTTTCGAATGTTAAACATCTGATGTTCACATCATACGCCCAACAAGTTATGGTATTAACCATATTCGAGAGAACTTCGATTTTCATGTAACCAATCCTACGATTTCCTATGTAAGCCTCTGCGGTGTAGTTGCCGATCTCTGCATCTATGAG
>QMYL01000130.1 GCA_003662645.1 Candidatus Bathyarchaeota archaeon | reverse complement strand
CTTCGACGGTTGCTACACAACCCACTCTGATATAAAACGGTACAATAGGCTATGTGAGAGGCTCCTTGTGGATGCGGAGAAGCTGTGTATAATGGCCGGAGAGTACCCCGTTGACTCTATAAGAGAGGCGTGGCTTAAGGTTTTATTCAACCAGTTCCACGATATACTCTGCGGAAGCGGAATACACGAGGCCTACGAGTACCCACTAAAGCTCGCCCGCGAAGCCTCCGAAACGGCTAGGGAGATAATCAATTCCTCTATGGGCAGGATCGCCAAGAGTATACGGTTTTCGAGTTTAGGCCTACCGATAGTAGTGTTCAACACCCTACCATGGGACCGTGTAGATGTGGTGAGGGTCACCGTTCGGAGGGATCTCATACCGGAGAAGCCTATAGCCCTAACCAGTGACGGTGAAGTTACACCGGTCCAAGTGATTGGGTACACAGTATTGTTCATAGCCAAGGTTCCATCCATGGGTTACAGGACCTACTACCTTACCCATGGTAAGGCTGAGGGGAGCAGCCTCGCCGAGGGATTAACCCTCGAGAATGAGTACTTCAGGGTGGAACTGGACAGCTCATCGGGGTCGATAGATTCGATGTACGACAAGGTGAACGGTAGGTTTGTATTCAAGAAAGTCTTACAGTCGGCGACGAGGCCCGAACCAAGCAACCTTATACAGGTTCTATATGAGGCACCTCACTCCATGTCGGCGTGGATAATCGGCGAGATAACGCGCATCGAGAACTTAACCCGGGGTGCGGAGGTTGAGTTGTTGGAGGAAGGCCCGGTCAGGGCGACGGTTAAGGTTGTCCATAAAGTCCGAAACTCGGAGATAACTCAGTTCATCCACATCTATAGGGAACTTCCAAGGTTGGACTTCTACACCATAATAGATTGGAGGGAGATCTCAAACGAGGAGGTTGATGCCCCGATGTTGAAGGCCGCTTTCACGCCGATACTGAGGGAGCCGAGGGCCACCTTCGAGATACCCTACGGGTTCATCGAGAGGCCGAGGGATGGAAGGGAGGTTCCAGCCTTGAGGTGGATAGACCTCTCCGATGGAGAGTACGGTGTCAGCCTCCTGAACGACTCAAAATACGGCTTCGATGTTAAGGGCAACACGATGAGGATAACCCTCATAAGGACGAGCTACAGCCCCGATGTGAAGCCGGACTATGGAAGGCATGAGGTGTTATACTCGATATATCCACACAAGGGGGATTGGAGGGAGGCCCAAACCTTCAGGAGGGGCTATGAGGTTAATCACCCCCTCGAAGCCTTGGTCATTGAGGCGCCCACCATGGGAGGTTCAACGCCGGACACTCAGAGTCTTATCCAGATAGAACCTGAGAACGTGGTTCTCTCGTGTATGAAGAGGGCGGAAGACTCGGAGGATGTGATCATAAGGGTATATGACGCCACTGGTGACGGCGGGGATGTGAAGATAACCTTCAAATATAGGGTTAAGGAGGCGTATGAGGTCGACTTGATGGAGAGACCCATCGGCCCGGTGGAGGTTAGGGGTGAAACCTTAACGTTCAAGATAATACCCTTCGAGATAAAGACCCTGAAGATAACTCCAAAACAAAACCAAGACTGAAGTATGTGTTTAGCTCGTGGTATTGAAGAATTGAAAAGAGAAGAGATAACTCGGAAATGATGGTGGTTTAGGTTTTAATGCGCCTCTTAACGAGCATTGTGAAAACTCGAAGGAATTGAATATATTTCACTGAAGGAGCAGCAAACCTCAGATATCAACGCTCACCAGCTAAACACGTACAGACTGAAAACTTTATAAGATGCAAGGTCATCCTAGGGGATACTATCTGGACGGTGAGCTGGATGGACAAGCTCGATATAGCCCTAATAGGGTGTGGAGGAATTTCTTATAGCCACGTGATCGGTTATAGAGAACTCCACACACATGGCTTATCGGTCTTTAATATAAAGGCTGTCTGCGATGTATCGGAGAGGAAAGCCAAAACCAGAGCTGAGGAGATAGGCTACTTCCAAGGATATAAGCCGAGGCTATACAATAACATAGGCGAGATGTTAAAGAATGAGAGCCTCGAAGCGGTCGATATATGCCTGCCTCACAGCCTCCACCATACAGTAGCAACAGAATGCCTAGGGAGGGGACTCCACATCATAATAGAGAAGCCGCTCGGCATAACGATGAGGGCGGCCAGATTGATAATCGACTCCGTCGAGAAGAACGGTAAAACCCTAGCTGTAGCAGAGAACTACAGGAGAACGCCGGAGAACAGGGCGATATGGTGGGCCATAAGGAATGGACTCGTAGGGAAGCCCAGAATGCTCCTCTGGATATCAGCCTCATGGTGGCCCGAACCGTGGGGGTGGAGGGAGGATAAGTTCATGGCCGGCGGGAGTTGGGTCTTCGATGGTGGTGTACACCTTGCAGACCTGGACCGCTACCAGCTCGGCGTAGAGGCCGTGGAGGTATACTCGATGAACGAGCTCTTCGAACCCGTCAAGAAGGGGGTCAAGATAACGGTCGATGACATGACGATGGCCATGATAAGATATGAGAAGGGAATATACGCCCAGTGGCTCTGGACGAGAGTCGCCCCAGCAAAGAATGTGAGCATGAGGGTTATCTACGGCTCTATAGGAGCCCTGTCGAATGACGGCCTCCACCTGCGGAAGGAAAGCAAAACCGAACACTACGACATGATATACCTGAGAAAGATGATGACGAATAACCTAACCAGGGACAAGGTTGAGAGTATGTTCCCCAAGGGAATAACGGATACCTTCGCCACCGAACTATACGACTTCTACCTCTCAGTTAGGGATGGGAGGAAGCCGGAGGTAGATGGGTGGGAAGCCTACAGGGATATGGCCATACCCCTAGCCTTCTACGAGTCAGCCCTCCTAAACGAGCCTGTGAAGGTCAGGGATGTAGAGGAACTGAGGGTTGAGGAGTACCAGAAGGAGATAAACGAAAAACTAGGAATCAAATAACTAGAAGACTCGATGAAACATTAGCCGAGTTACGTATAGCTTATTACCTTAAGCTACGCCTTATACTATAGTGGAGGCCATGCCATACTGCACTAGATGCGGCTTCAAGATACCGGAAGAGGAGGGCGCCAGGTTCTGCCCGAACTGCGGGGCGCCCCTAACACACACAATAACGCCTAAGGCAGAGATCGAGATTGGAGAGGCTAGGGTTGGAGGGGCAGCTGGGAGGCTTCGGGAGGCCCTATCAAACCGGATGGTGACGGCAGCCATCTCAGCGATTGTGGGTTTCCTAACGACGCTAGCAGGCTCCCTTTCGAGCGTAGACATGGCTGAAGCTCAGATGATGGTGAACCAGCTGGATGAGCTTAGAAAGCTCGTCGATCAGCTAACTTTGGGTACACAGTTCATATTCGGGAATAACCTGATGCACTGCCTCTTCATGTTCACACCAGTCCTAGGGCCGCCGTACGGACTCTACGTCCTATACCAGACGGGCAGGTTTATAGCAGCAACCGGGGTGGTGAACGGAGTAAACCCCCTTCTCCTTCTCTTCGCAACCTTCCTATTCCCCCACGCCATAATGGAGTATGTAGCCTACGGAATAGCGATATCGGAGAGCTTCTGGCTCCTCTACATGGCGGCAAAGCACAGGTTGAGGGCCGAGCTGATGAACGCATGTAAGGCCATAGCCCTAGCAGCTGTACTCCTCCTCGCAGCCGCCTTCATAGAGGTCTGGATCATCCAGCTCCTAACTGGAGGGCTCGGGGGCTAAACCCGATGATAATTTTCAGATCAAGACCTAAGGATCTGAAACCGGAGGGTCAATAGCCTACCTAACCTCTGTTAGGAAGATCTCCTTCAGAACCTCCTTGTCCATGTTCAGGCTCTCCGAGAACCTCCTTATCCACCTAACATAAAGCCGGAAGGCCGTCTTGAGGATCTCGGCTTTCTCCTCTCTCGGGAGCTTCTCCTCCTCGACCAGTAGGAGGGCGAACCACCTACCAAGGTCCGTTAGGGTGTAGGATTTCAACCATACCGTTCGCTTTCCACTCATAGACTTCTCCATACTCTCCTTCAGGATGCCGAG
>QMYL01000129.1 GCA_003662645.1 Candidatus Bathyarchaeota archaeon | reverse complement strand
GAGTGGGGATGTTAAGGGCCTACCCATAGCCTTCATAGATGAGATTATGAAGTTGAGGCCTAAGACCCAGATAATCCTCTTCGAGGCCATGAACAATAAGACCTTCTTCAACCCGGTCGATGGTAAGACTTATTACTTGCCCCCGGAGTTCTCGGTTGTATCGTCGAGTAATATGGAGAGTATAGTCCAGGAGACCCCGGATATAGCCTTCCTTGACCGATTCGGCAAGATAGTTGTGTGGAGGGACACCCCCGATGAGGCTATAATCGAGCTTCTGGAGCCGTATAGGCTCCCGCCGAAGGTTCTGAACTTCCTCCTCTGGGTTAGGCATCAGGTTAAGGGTATGCGCTATCTGATACCGCTCAGCGTCAGGAACCTGTGTAAATTTGCGCATGAGTATAATAGGTATCGGGACATCTACAGTGACCCAGATGAGTTGAAGAAGCTGGCCGTCGACCGCCTTGTGAAGGTTAAGGTCTTCAACACCTTTGGGTTTAAGGAGTTTGAGGAGGCTAAGGAGAGGATAGAAGAGTACATCGAGGAGAACTTCTAAGTTATGTTTCACCGTAGGATCCCAAGCGATGATGAGGATTACTACCTAGTCGACTTCGAGTGTAGGGATCTATCTGGGAACCTATACAACATCTACCTTGGGGGTAAGCTTCTCTCCAGGGTTTTCATAAGGGGTAGAGACCTAAATAAACTGGAGGACTATGTAAAAAACCTGATAGAGTCTGGTAGACTTACGATAGACCACCCGAGGCTTGAGAGGAGGGGTGAGGTCGTCCTCTCATCAATAGAGAGGATAGATAAACTCGTAAGGGTTGAGTTGAGGACCGACAGCGTCCTTAGGGTTGAGGATGTACCCCTCCCGCCCATAATACTCGATGTTCCACGTCAGAGCTTGGTTATGGTTCCCCTCTCCACTTGGAACATCTCTGAGAGGGTGGAGGAGTGCATCAGAACCGGGGACTTCTATGGTATAATAGAGCTGCTCGAGTCGGTTAAGCCCACAGTTGAGGAGAGAGGTATAACCAGGTTCGATGGTAAGACCGTCCACCCGATATCGACGAGAACCCTCCTGAGTAGGATGGAGATATACTCGAAGGGCCTCAGGAGGGTGAGTAAGAGGGAGTGCCGGACCATACTCCTCTTGGATAGGAGCCTCAGCATGGGGAACTCTTGGTCTAGGTGGGAGGAGGTCCCGAAGATAGAGGTGGGTAGGCTCCTGGTTGAGGTTATACAGGCCCTCCAACCGATAAACCACCTCTTCAGTTTCGGCTCGGAAATAAGGGAGGAGGATGGACCTAGGTCGATAACGGCGTCTGACAGGGAGACCAGGCTTGATTTAGCCCTCAAGGAAGTTGAGCTCTACAACCCTGAGAAGCTAGTTATCATAACCGATGGTAAACCCGTTTACTCACCGAGGAAGCCCCTAGAAGACATGTGTAATGAATGCATCTACGTGCTAGACGCCTTATCCCGTTCAGGTGTCAATATACTGATAATCATGCTTGGGAATGATCTCGACATGTTTAAGTTCTACCGGATGCTAAGGGAGAACCCGAGGGTTACCCTGATAGACCTCTCGAGTAGGGGTAGAGGCTTCACGGAGCTCCTCTACAAGCTCTCGAGGTACATCTACGAGGTGTGAGTTTGTTTTCAGAGGAACTCCGATATCTTCCTAACGCTCGACCTCCTTAGGAGTTCGGCGCACCTCTTTGGGTCCAGCCGTTTATACTCAAGCCCTAAGGTTATGAGCATCTTCTGGGCCCCCTTAGCCAGCTGCGGAGCTGCTAGTATCCCCCTAACCTCCCGGTTGACCTCACCCTTTACTGATCCGATGTATTTGGCCAGTTGGAGGACGGCCTCCCTCCCGGCCGTCCCCCTCTTTATCTCCACGATGACGAGCCTCCCATCTCTATCCATCCCGTAGACGTCGATGAAGCCCGGTTCGACCTTCTTCTCGTAGGTGATGGGTTTGAACCCCTCCTCTATCAGGTCTGGATGGAGTAGGACAGCCCTCTGCATATCCTCCTCACTTGCGTATAGGCTGAACTCTCCCCGGTCGATTAGGGCCATCGATGTAAGGAGGTATAGCTTGTTGAATTGTATTGTGATGGTCTCCCTCGGTCTCTCCCTAACCGCCCTCACGATCAGATTTCCCTTCTCTGTGTATGCTTGGAGTTTGCAGCCTGGTGGTTGCCAGTTGACTGGGTCGTATCCGGTCGGTCTGTGGACGAGGACTGAGCCGTCCCTCTTGATTATCACCATCCTATCCCCAGGCTTGAGTTTTGAGCTCGCCCTCCCCTGATAGTCCACCCTACAGTTTCCGATTATGAGTAGGGTTCTGTGGCTTCTAAGCCCATCCGTTATCGTTCTGGCTGCGTCTTGAAGGGGAGGGTTCCTCAACACCTCGATCGTTTCCTCGCTCAATACTTCCTTCCCCAATCTCCAATTATGCCAGTTTAAACCAGCTCAGCTGCACCAACAATTTTTAGTCTCTCCCACGTAATTAATCTTCCTTAGATATCGGTATGACGTTTATGAGGAAACGGGAGGTTATGCGGCATTACGATAGGCTGGCCGATATCTATGACGCTCAGTATGGGGATGAACAGAGGGCGAAGATAAGGGCATCACTCGAATTGGTTGACATCTGGTCGAGTGATCTCGTATTGGATGTTGGATGTGGTACGGGACTCCTATTCGAGCGTGTCGGCGGCTCTGCCAAGATCCTAGTCGGCCTCGACATATCGAGGAAGATACTCAGAAGGGCCAAAACGAGGGCTAGACGGTTTGGGGGAGTCTCCCTAATCCAAGCGGACGCGGATCACATGCCCTTCCCGGACTCAACCTTCGATAAGGTCTTCGCGATAACCCTCCTCCAGAATATGCCCGACGTCGAGAAGACCGTTAAGGAGATGGTCAGGGTCTCGAAGCCTGATGCTACACTAGTCATAACAGGGTTGAAGAAGAGCTTCTCGGTTGAGGGGTTCTTGGAAGTGTTATTTAGGGTTGGTTTGGAGGTTCTATCCTTGAACGCCGATGAGGGTCTCAAGGGGTACGTCGCTGTTTGCAGGGTAGGGGCGTAGATCCGCTGTTCCTTCCTTCTTTATCTAGTTTTTTGTTGGTCGACAACCAGTTTGGCGACATAAACCTTTTAATACTTCCTGATGGATTTTAGTTTCGCGATGGTGTTGCGAGGTGTCACGTAGAGCATCCAGAAGGCGTGTTAGGGACAAGTGGCGGAGCAAGCGTTGGTATAGGGTGATCTCCCCAGAGTACTTCGGCGGTGTAGACTTGGGTTCGGTTCCGGCTGATGACCCCCAGAAGCTACTAGGTAGGGTTATAGATGCAACCCTATACGATATAACCGACGACTTTGCACACCAATACCTGAAGATGTACTTCCAGATAATAGATGTCGACGGCAGGACCGCTAAGACCATCTTTAAGGGGCATGAGTATGCTAGGGACTACCTGAGAAGCCTCGTTAGGAGGAGGACCACACGGATAGATGGAATATTCAACGTCACGACGAAGGACAACTACAAGTTGAGGGTCTCAGCCTGCGCCTTCACACTGACTAGGATAAAGACCTCCCAGGAGAGGGCTATACGGGCGATAATGAAGGAGGTTATAGAGCGGAAGGCGAACGAGCTCACCTTCGAGCAGTTCGTCCAGGAGGCGGTTCTAGGGAAGATAGCATCCGACATATACAACGAAGCGAAGAAGATAGCCCCACTACGCCACGTCGGGATAAGGAAGTCCAAACTCCTCTCAAGGCCGCCCACCGAGCCGGTTGAGACCCCGAAAGAAGAGGCTGCAAAGGTTGAAGAGGGGGAGCAGAGTTAGAGAATTCAAGAACATAAAGCCCAACCAGCCGGAAGGGTTAAGGGATATCGTTGCACGGGAGGCAGCGATGCTCCTCTACACGATGCAGGAGAGGGAGTATAAACAGGCGAAGGAGCATGCGGCTAAGGTTCTAGGTGCAAGGATCCTACCGAGTAACATGGAGGTTGCAAGGTGGCTGGACAGGATCTCAGATGAGTATGAGGGTCCATCTAGGAGGGTCCG
>QMYL01000128.1 GCA_003662645.1 Candidatus Bathyarchaeota archaeon | reverse complement strand
GATGTATTCCCTATCGGCTCCAGCGTTCAGGTAAGCAACGAGTATCTCACATATCTTTGGGAAGCTTAGACGCCTCGGGAAGAACCTTTCAACACTCAAACCGAACCACTTCTCAACCTTCAAGGACCAGATACGCTAACACCCTAATATAAGCGCAGGACTATTAAATATTTACGGAATTTTTACGTCAATTAAACGTTAAATCGAAAGACTTAAAACTTGTGAAACCTAACAAGATTTGGTGCCACCTCCATGAAGATTAGGGTCGTCATCGAGAGGCCCTTCGGCAGGGTTGAACTCGAGGGGGGAAACCTAGACGAGATAATCGAGGAGTTAGAGTCCTTCCCAGAGTGGCACGATATAATAGACAACCTCGTCCTGACAGCGGCGCCCCAGGAGTTCCCACCAAGCGAAAGAGAGAGTCTCTCCGGCATAATCTCCAGGTCGGAGGAGGGGCCACTGATAACGTTGCCCAGGGAGAGACTCAGCGACAAGGAGGCTATAGGGCTACTCCTATACGCGCAGGACCCGAAGGCCATCGAGCCGAAGAGGATCGGCCGCCTCCTCGAATTGAGCGGTAGGCCTTCCAGCGGCTTTGGGGCTAGGCTGAGCGAGATGAGGCGTGAGGGCCTCGTGGTTAGGGAGGATGGCGCCTACAGGTTATCCCCGGTTGGGAAGAGGTGGGTTGAAGACTTAATTAACAGGTTGAAGGGAGGAGAGTAGTCTGGTGGGTCTTGAAGATAGGCTTGAACTCTCGGTTAGGTATAGGGATATGGAGGTTAAATTCTCCGGGACGCCGGATGATGTGATAAGGTCTTTCCTGGGCTTCATGGGTAGGATACTTCCAGCCTACGAGTTGATGTCGGAGCTAACCCTAACTGTGGACCTGGAGAGGTTGATGAGGGCTGTGGCAGGCTTGATAGCCTTCACACCGGAAGGGCCTGTAATAACCGTTCCGAGGGAGAAGCTTGGCGGCGAGAGAAACGTGATACTCCTCCACCTCATAAAGGCCTTCTTGGGCTACCAAACCGGCAAACTCGATAGAGATACGCTGTCAACAGCTGAGCTCCTCTCACTCACCGGCAGCAAGCCTGGAACAGTAGCTGCACGCCTCAGCGAGCTGACGAACTTGGGGTGGGTTGAGAGGGTTGGGAGAGGGGAGTACCGCATAACTACCCTCGGGGTTAAGTCCTTCATGGACGACATACTGCCAAAGATAAAGCCTAAGGGGGAGTAGGAAAAGGCCATGGATGATGTAGGTAAGTTGAGGGTTCACCTTGAGTTTGGAGATGCGAAGCTTGACTTAGAGGGGGACGTCAACGAGGTCTTCAAGGCGTTAACCCGATTCATAACCAAGATATACCCAGACCTAGAGGTTGTCAGGAACCTAACGTACACACCCGACCTTGTCGAGCTGTCTGAGGAGTTATCCGGCATAATAGAGCTGACACCTGAGGGCCCGATATTGATCTCTGGTGAGCAGCTGTCGGCGAGGAACAAGATCTGCCTCGCGTTGGTTGGGGCCGAGGTTGGGAGTAGGCTCGGCAAGTTGGCTAAGGGAACGCTCTCATCCAGGGAGTTATCAAGGGTCACCGGTAAAGCGATAAAGACCGTTATGAATGAGATGCCGCGTCTAGTCGCGGAGGGGTTGGTTAAGAGGACGTCTAAGGGGGAGTACATGATAACCACACTCGGCATAAAGAGGACTGAAGACTTGATAAGGGAGTATAAGGCAAAGATCGAGTCAAGTTGAGAGAGATCAAGCCGCAACACATACCGTGATTGGAGCGTACAGGTAAACCTCATCGGCCAGTTTAACCCTAACCGGAATACGTGACGGTAGGTTAGGGTGTAACTTTATATCCCAGAACCAATTCTACTTAGGAAATATGGTATAAGCTGAAGAATGGATGTGACATGCCGGGAAGATTTCAGGTTCTCGAGAAGGAGACCCTAGCACCGGGAATTAAACGCATGGTCATCTCAGCTCCACTCATAGCCGAGAAAGCCAAAGTCGGACAGTTCGTTATACTCAGGGTTGACGAGTATGGGGAGAGGTTCCCGCTGACGCTCGTCGAGTGGGACGAGGAGAAGGGAACGATCACCGTAATATTCCAAGAGGTCGGGGTCTCAACGAAGAAGCTAGGAAGCTTGAAGGTTGGAGATCAAATCAGGGATATAGTCGGCCCCCTAGGGAATCCGTCGGAGATAAGGTATTATGGCGATGTGGCTGTAGTTGGGGGAGGGGTTGGGACAGCTCTCGTATACCCCCAAGCCAAGGCATTAAAGGAAGCCGGGAATAGAGTCACAACGATCCTTGGAGCCAGAACCGCCGAGCTATTACTCCTAGAGAGGGAGCTGGCCGAGATAAGCGACGAGTTGTATATCTCAACTGATGACGGAACCAAGGGGTTCAAGGGGTTCACCTCAGACGTCTTGAAGAAGCTACTCGAGGGGGGTAGGAGGTTCGATTACGTCTTCGCCGTCGGCCCAGCACCCATGTTGAGGGCTGTAGCCGAAGTAACAAGACCCTACAAGATAAAGACCGTCGCAAGCCTGAACCCCATAATGGTTGATGGAACAGGGATGTGTGGGGCTTGCAGGGTTACGGTTGGAGGTGAGGTTAAGTTCGCGTGTGTAGATGGACCGGAGTTCGACGCCCACCAAGTAGACTTCAGGGAGCTCATGAACAGGCTTCACGCATACGTAGACAAGGAGAGGGAGGCCCTAGAGCACTTGGAGAAGACGGAGGGGAGGTGCTAACTCGAGGTGTCTAGAAAGGAGTCTCCCCCACCACAACCCATGCCCAAGCTGAGTGTGGAGGAGAGGATACACAGTTTTAAGGAGGTCGCCCTAGGATACACGGAGGAACAGGCCATAGCTGAGGCTAAACGCTGCCTACAGTGTAAAGTTCCAAGGTGCGTTGAGGGATGCCCAGTGAACATCGATATACCAGCCTTCATAAAGTTCATAAGCGAGGGGAAGTTCAAGGAAGCCATAAAGAAGATCAGGGAGAAGAACAGCCTCCCAGCGATATGCGGAAGGGTCTGTCCACAAGAGACCCAGTGTATGGGGAGGTGTGTCAGGGGTATAAAGGGGACACCCATAAATATAGGTGCCCTAGAGAGGTTTGCGGCCGACTGGGAGAGGAGGACCGGGAGGATAAGGACGGAGGTTGCACCACCAACCGGGAAGAGGGTTGCAGTCGTAGGTTCTGGACCGGCCGGGTTGACCGCCGCCGCCGAACTCGCAAAGCTCGGCCATGACGTTACGATATTTGAGGCCCTCCACAAGCCAGGCGGCGTTCTGATGTATGGTATACCGGAGTTCAGGATGCCTAAGGATATAGTTATGGATGAGGTCAACTACGTCAAGAGCCTCGGCGTCAAGATAGAGACCGACGTCATAATCGGCAAGGTTATAACCCTCGACGAACTCTTCAAGATGGGCTTCGACGCGGTGTTCATAGGTACGGGGGCCGGACTGCCCAGGTTCCTGGGGATTCCGGGCGAGAACCTCTGTGGGATATACTCAGCGAACGAATTCTTGATAAGGATAAACCTAATGAAGGCCTATAGATTTCCGGAGTATGACACTCCAGTAAAGGTTGGCAAGAGGGTTGCGGTTATAGGCGGCGGGAACGTTGCCATGGATGCAGCCAGATCGGCCTTAAGGCTTGGAGGCGACGTCACGGTGATCTACCGAAGAACGGAGCTGGAGATGCCCGCTAGAAGGGAGGAGATAGAGAACGCGAAGGAGGAAGGCGTCAAGTTTCTATTCCTGGCGACCCCTATCAGGTTTATAGGAGATGATAAGGGGTGGGTTAGAGCTGTTGAGTGTGTTAGGATGAGGCTTGGAGAGCCGGATGAGACTGGGAGGAGGAGGCCCATACCGATAGAAGGGTCAGAGTTTAAGGTTGAGGCCGACACGGTGGTTGTTGCTATAGGGCAGAGGCCCAACCCGATCGCCGTTAGGGGTGAGAAGTCCATAAAGTTGACGAGCCATGGAACGATAGTTGTCAACCCTGAGACTTATGAGACGACGAGGAGGGGGGTCTTCGCTGGTGGGGATATAGTGACCG
>QMYL01000127.1 GCA_003662645.1 Candidatus Bathyarchaeota archaeon | reverse complement strand
GTTCAGCAGGGGGGCGGGCTTCAGGAGGACGATCACAACGGAGAGGAGGATGATGGCTAGGAGGGGCATCGAGATGACTGAGGCGAGGGTGAAACTCCTAAGGCGCATATACGACGATACCAAGGAGGAGAGGGAAAACCTAATTAGAAGGAGTAGGGCTAAAGCGCTATTAAGGGGTAGGCGCTGATAAAGGTGTGATGCGAGTTGGCTGAGGATGTGGAGGCTAGGTCCAAGAGGATAATTGCGGAGCAGTTTGGAGTTGACCCTGAAGAGTTGACATATGAGACCCACCTCGTCCGGGATCTGTTGATGGAGTCGCTGGATAAGATAGAGCTCATAGCAGCCTTCGAGGAGGAGTTTGACTTAGAGATACCCGAGGAGGAAGCTGAGCAGAACGTAACTGTTGGGCAGGTCATAGAGTACATCAAGAAGAAGCTGTCCAGCAAGGAGGCCACCTGACAAATACTCCCAGCTCAACCCCAGACGACCGCCCGCGATCCTCAAACAGGGTAGGCAGGGTGTCAAAAACTTTTGATCGTTAAAGGTGTTGGTGTAGATATCATATCGATAGAGAGGTTCAAGCGCAGCGTTGAGAGGGGAGGGCGTAAGTTCCTAGAGAGAATTTTCACGAAGGAGGAGATTGAGTACTGCTTCTCGATGGGTGATCCATATCCCCACCTCGCCGGGAGGTTCTGCGTCAAGGAGGCTGTCTTAAAGTCGTTAGGTTTGGGGATCGGTGGAGGCGTGAAGTTGAGGGATATAGAGGTCTGCCTAGACAAGTGTGGAAGACCCTACATTAACGCCCGGGGTTCATTGAGGGGCTTCATGGATAAGATGGCTGGAGGCCATATCTTCGTGAGTATGAGCCATAGTGAGGACTACGCTGTAGCCGTGGCGATACTGACCGAGAGAGATAGAAAAGAGGGATAACCCGAGACCCCTCATTCAGAATCCTTTCTCCTTCATCCAGAGTGTGGGGTCGAGCTCTAATCACGAAAACCCCGGTGAGAACCCACATCAAGATGGCAAAACCCATCAACAACCGATCTCTAATCAGATACCTATAGATAAACATATCTACATCCTCCATTTCGGATAGCATCTGCAGAGACCCCGAGCCCTTAGGCCATGGAAAGAGGGAGCCCCTGGGTGTGGTTCTCCACATGGCTTCTCCATCTCCCATCTCAATTATGTACCTCGTTGCCACCTCATAGGCTGCTATGGTGTAAGCCGTGATCAACGTTGAGAACACGGCCAGCATGACCGTTATGATTAGGGCCTCCCTCCTCCCCATAATCCATCACCAAGCATGGATAATCCGCGTATTATATAATTCTAGACTCTAGAACGGCTGGTTCTTGTCTTTAAAGC
Organism: Candidatus Bathyarchaeota archaeon; assembly: GCA_003662645.1. GTDB lineage: Archaea > Thermoproteota > Bathyarchaeia > Bathyarchaeales > B26-1 > B17-G17. The sequence goes on along the minus strand of QMYL01000127.1, from coordinate 2,715 downwards.
GTTACAGGTAGTTGAGTCCGTAGGTTGGTGTTGGGAGTGGTAACGCCCTTCTCAGATATCTCGGAACTCCCCTAACCCTCACCCTCGGTTGTCCACTGTGCCTCAACCTATCTGGTGCTCCGAAGAATAGTTGCGTCAATGCTTCAGGTCTCTCCAGAAGGACTTCATCTCTGTCGATTATTAAATTCGCCCTTTCCTCCAGCTTCCTAAGCTCAAGTACCCTTATCCTCCGCTCAGTTCTCTCCTCAAGGTATGGCTTAACCTTCTCGAGGAAGCTTTTGGGATTTATTATCGACATACTGGCCTGAGCTTGTGAGGGCGGCTTCTCCAAGCCCTGCAACTCGAGAAGGCTCAATAATTCATGGTCTTGGTGGGGAACATCCAAGCACACGAACCTAACCCCCGTTTCATCTTGTATGTACCTTACTAGTTTTATTACAGCCTCCCTGGAGCCTGCGTACTCGAAGACGTTTAACTCATCCTCTCCATCCGGGAATAACCCGGTTGATGCATAGGCTACAGGCCTCCCAGCCCTCCTCGCTATATATAGGCTTAATGGGACGTTTGAGTTTATGCCTCTCTCCACAAGTAGTCTAAATTCGTTTAGGTTGCGCCTATACCTAACTGGTTCCCTCTGATATATCTCGACTAGATCGGGGAGATCATTAGTTTCATACATTGTTATCTCTAAGTCTCCACCAATAGGTTTGAGTTCTCCTCTTTCTATCCGGTAGTGGTAAACCCATCCGGCCTCCAAGCATCCAGCCCTCACGTATAGGTCTCTGAAGCCTGAGATGAGTACAAGCTCCACCCCATCGTCCCTCATCTTGGAGAGGGAGTCCCTAACCAGAAGTGTGGCGTAGCCCCTACCCCTATAGTCTGGGTGTGTGCAAACACTGCCCATGAAACCTACCCTAAGCCATATTCCATACAGGAGTAGTTCACCCTCCCACAACGCAATATGGGAGATGGGCCTACCATCCTCAACTATAACCCTTATATTTTGGATGTTCTCCTCACAGAATACGTGGGGAAATATCTCACGCATGGTTAATGGGATCTTCCTCCTAGATAGAAACACCTCGTCGACCAGTTCAACGGCCTTCTGGAGCTCCTCAGGCTTGGCGGCTCTAGGCCCCTCGATCATCTCTCCCGCCCTCTCCTAGCTAACCTCCTGATCGTATAGAGCCGTCTTAAAAATTGTGGGTTATCTCATAAGGGTTTGGGGTGTGTTTGATTTAATCCCTCAATGAGTCGAGTACCTCATCTGGGACGCTGGCTACGTATATCTGGGGGATCCCCGTCACGTTTGAGTTATAGATTACCCAGCCGGTGTCTCCGGTGAAATATGGGTGTGGATGGGTGTATTGTGGGCGTCCTCCAAACGTCCCCGACGTGCACAGTATAAGGCTGCGCCCAGTCTTTATAGAGCCGATGACTATCGGTATGCCTGGTTTTCGCCATTCATCCCCTACGAAGAACTCGCCATCCTTGGAGGCGCTTATATGACCGAGTAGGTGACCCTTAGACACAGCCTCAGCTCGTTCATCTCCGGGTTTGACCGCGAGTATGTTGCCCCTCTCCATCGCCTTTTCTGGGTATGGCGAGATAGTGAGTAAGATCTTGCCTGTGTCGCCTATCCAGCACTCATGCCCCGTTATCGGGCTCGTATACGGCTTACCAACGGGTAGGGGCCTGTAGTTATTGCCTTCGTAGTCTATCACGTATAATGTGGCTCCCTCCTCGCCGACAAGCCTGACGAGGTTTCCATCCTCATCTATTAGGCCTCCTCTGTTGTGTTGTATTAGTAGGTCTCTTCCCTTCGACGGTTCGAATTGTGGGTGTGGGTTTATTATGTCGACGTTCTCGTGTATGACCTTCCAGCTGCCCTTCTTCAGGTCTAATCTTATTATCTGGCATAGTCCGGGCTTTGGGATGTGTAGGTTTACGTAGTAGCGTTGGTCTGGGGTTACTGAGCCTATCGTCCTGAAGGGTGGCACGTCCTCTAGGTTGAAGACTGGCTCCCTCTCTAGGTCTTCGAGGGAGAGCTTGATCAGCTCCCTCCTCCCACCGTCCGAGACGACATAGTATATTATGCCGCTATACTTACAGCAGCCTATTCCCATCTCTATCTCGGGCTCGATCATGGCTATGCGCATCCTCTTTAGGTCGCAGACCCAGAGGGAGGTTACGATTCCAGATGGTGCGTAATGCATCCTTATGAATGCGAAGATCCCACCGTCCGGTGTGCAGTATGGTTGCTCACAGTAGATGTTATTCGAGATTATTGGGGCGCTAGTAACTTGGATTATTCGGGAGCCAGAAGCTACGTATACCCCACGGTCTATACTCTCTGAGATCCACCTAACCCCACGGCTCTTTCTGTTTGTCATATAAGAACCTTCCATTGTTAATGTTGAATGAAACATCACCTCAGTTATAAAGTTTTTGAATCTCCCCTATGGTTGGATGGCGTATCCAAATGGTCATGAGCCGGGCTTCCCTGTTGGCCCATGCGTAGTATGGGATCGCAGTAAACTGGACCCGTCGCGCTTTTGTCTGTATCCTATCGATCGGCATGTATAGATGCTCCCCGAACCCTCCACCATCAACCGTGAAGGCGTCACCTCTGATCACCATGACGCCGTTCAATAGCTCCGGCATCCACTCTGCCCTCAGGTTAGAGTTGGGGGTTAATACTAGGCTCCATACATC
>QMYL01000126.1 GCA_003662645.1 Candidatus Bathyarchaeota archaeon | reverse complement strand
GGCGTTGGATATGGCGAGTATTATGTGGGGTGGGGTGAAGAAGATGAAGACCCTCATATACCTAGCCGAGGCCGCCCTCTCCACGTTCTTTGGGTTTCCTCCGCCGTCTAGGTAACCCCCCACAAACTCCCTAACCATATCCCTCGCCTCCCTCATCGATAATGGTGAGACGTAGTGGCCAGAGTAGTAGAGGAACTCGGCTATATCCCAAGCTTGATCTCCATTCCTAGCCGCCTGCTCAAGGTCGAGGAAGTATATATCCCCATCCCTGGTGATTATGATATTCTCAGGTTTGCAGTCGCCCAACGCAACCCCGAGGTTGTGCACCTTGGCTATCTCCCTCCCAACCCTCCTCAGTATGCTCTCCCCTCCGCCCTCAATAGCCGTGGTTAGGCTCCTCTTGATCAATCTACCCAGACTGGTTCCATCTACGAACTCCTCTAGGAGAAGCCTCTCCTTCGGGCTTACGAAGATTATCCTTGGCACATGGATCCCCTTACTCGATAGGAACTGGTTTATTGCGTACTCCCTCTCGAGCCTAGACCTTCCGAGGACCGAGAAGCCGCGTGTCCCGAGGGTCCATAGGGCGAGGGGGAACCACTTCAACCCATACCAGTCCATGAACATCTTGATTATTATCCTTTGCAGCCCTTCCTTCCCCCTGAACCTGAAGAGGTAAACCGTGTTCAGTATGCCACCATACCTCTTCACGTGCGGTTCAAGGATACATGGCTCATGAACTTGCTCGCTGAGGATCTTCTCTATGAACTCCCTCATAGCCATCCCATCCGATAGGGATACGAGGCCGTGCGGGGTCTGTATAAATAGATATCTCTCCGGGTCCTCAAGCTCGTGGATGGGCGGCTCCAGAACTTCCTGGCTTGTGATGGAGGAGCCCATGTATATCTCCTGATCCCTTATAAAGGGCCTCATCATTCTGGGGAAGACCCTGAATACATAGCGTAGTATCCTCCCGCGGAGGGACTTGAATATGCTCGTTATCTGTATCTTCCTCTCCCTAACATCCTTGATGTACTCCTCCCTTAGCCTGAGGTACCCATCAGTCCACTCTAGGACCCCATCGTCGACAAGCCTCTTTAGGGCCTCCTCGAAGCCCCTCATCATCGCCTTGATGTTCCTATCCCTTAGGCCTTCTCTGAGCATGTTCAGGAACCTGTAGGTTATGGGCGGGAAGAGTGAGGCCTTACGCATCATATCCTCGAATAGGAAGTACTCAGGCTTTATGAGGAGTTCCGATGACATCTCCGGGTGTTCGAGGATCAAGTCGTCTACGAGTTCGAGTATTATCCTCCTCTTCGCCTTAACCTCCTGCTTGAAGAGGTACTCCCCATTCAGCAGGGGCTTGTAGGGGGTTACGATGTTCTCAACTATTAGGCCTCCGAGCCACTCCTCATCTACGTCCCTCTCGAAGGATCTTTGATCAACCATCAAGAGGAGGATGTCACCGTAACCCATCTTTTCTCGGTGACACCTCAACGTAATCCTCCTTGATTTGATGATAGATAAAACCTCAAGGTCGGTCTTTTCATCCCCATACCCCTGAACCCTAGCCCCATAAAGGCAGACCGCGACGACCTCGCTGGAACCAGCTAACCTCCCGCATAGATTTAGAACCTCAGACCTCAACTCGTCATTCAGAAGTTTACTCGCCATACCCTACCTATTTAAAGGTCTGGAATCGATATAAATGTTCACGACCCATTGAGAACTGATTTCGTTCGGCGTCTAGATTAAAGGAGGACTTGAGGGGAGATTGGCTCGGTTGAGGCTTCCACACGGCAAGGTCCCGATGGACGTGCTTAAGGAGGTAGTCTTCAAACACTTGGGGGTTAAGAACCCCGATGTGATCTTGGGACCCTCACTGGGTGAGGACGGCTCAGTGGTCAGAGTGGGCGATAAGGTTATAATCTCAGCTATGGACCCGATAACTGGGGGAGTCAAGAGGATAGGCTGGCTTGCCGTCAATATAAACGCGAACGATGTGGCTACCTTCGGGGTCCGACCGAGGTTCTTCTCCTCATGCATACTGCTACCCGAGGGGTCAAATGAGGAGACCATAAGGGCGATATGCAACCAGATAGATTCAGCCGCGAGGAGGCTGGGGATCGCCGTCATAGGTGGACATAGTGAGGTTACACCCGGATTGAAGCAGCCCATAGTGGTTGGGCATTCGATAGGGGTCACCGAACCTGGGCGCTACGTCACTTCAGGGGGTTCAGGTGAGGGGGACCTCCTAATCCTGACGAAGGGAGCTGGCATAGAGGGGACAGCCATACTGGCGACAGACAGGTACGATGACTTGAAGGGTAAACTTGATGAGGAGACCCTGAACTCGGCCATGGGGTTCTATGAGAGGATAAGCGTGGTTGAAGATGCGGTGGCAGCCTTCGAGGTTGGAGGTGTAACGGCTATGCACGACCCGACTGAGGGAGGGGTAGCGGGCGGTATACACGAGATGGCGGATGCCGCCCAGCTGGGCGTCGAGGTATTCGAGGATAGGATACCCATACCGGATGAAACCCTCGAGATATGTAGGTTCTTCAATGTGGATCCGCTCCAGCTGATAAGCTCAGGAGCCCTACTCATCTCGGTTAGGCCTAAATACGCTGATAGAGTCGTCGATGAGCTGTCCTCGTGTGGCATAAGGTCCTCGGTTATTGGCAAGTTCCTCCGTGACCCCGAGGTGAGGGTTCTAGTGCGCAAGGATGGCAGACGTACTAGGCTGGTTAGGCCTGTCATGGACCACCTATGGTTGGCTCTTGAGCGGTAGATTATGCTGGGAGAACCTCACCCGAACTACCCTTGCAAGGAGATTCCGTATAGTTCCCTGTAATTCTCCTTCAAGCTTTCGTAGAGGGTAGCCTCCAGCTATACGTGGGCTACCGCTCGGTCCACAACGGCCTAGGTGAGATTATCTCCGTCTCCTAGAAGGATTTTGTGCCGAAGTTTCCTATGCCGGTTCCTACTAGAAGGTCTGCGTTTCAGATGTTTTACGGGTTGGTTATGGAAAAGTGTTATAGGTCTGACCTTTAGTAGTTAGATTGTTGTGGCTGTTGCCCCGCAGTGTGTCGGCTTCGCTCGGTTGATGGTGAATGGTTTGGCTGTAGAGAGGGCTTCGATGGCTAAGTCCATCTTCTTTGTCATCGTTGGGTTAATGCTCTTCATCTTATACCTGTACTTCTTCGTCGGTTTCAGTGAAATCTTGACCGTTCTGACAAAGATAGATCCCCTCAAATGCTTGGTCTATTACTTCCTAACGGTCGGCGTTGTCACTTTGAGCATGGTCTTCTACTCCCTAACGTGGTATGAGCTCTTGAAGGCCCTCTCAGTCGATATAGACTTCCGCAGGACCCTAACCTATGCGTGGGTGGCTACATTCGTCGACTTGATCATACCAACAGAGGCCGTAACTGGTGACATAACGAAGATGTACCTTGCGAGTAGGGGCTCTGGCAGTGAGGTGGAGAGCAAACTGGGGAGGATAACGGCGTCCATAGTCATCCATAGAATACTGAGCATGATGATGATCCTCGGCGGGCTCCTCATAAGCTCTCTCAGCATATTCCTAAACTATGAGATACCATCTTACATCTCGAACCTCCTGATCGTGGTGGTAGGCGGGACAGTAGCCTCGATCGGCCTACTAATCTACCTATCCATCGATAGGAGGGCCGCTGAGGGGGCCACAAACCTAATACTGAAACTTGCGTCACTCATCCTTAGGGGACGCCTCAACCAGGCCGCACTGAGGGAGAGGATGGAGTACACCATATCAGCCTTCTACCAAGGGATGGAGGTTATTGGTAAATCTCCGGGCCTCCTATTGAAGCCCATCCTATACGCATTACTAGCCTGGTTCTTCCACATGTTGAGCTACCCCTTGGTCTTCTACGCCTTAGATTACGTGATCTCCATAAGTGTCTCGGTCGTCGTCTACTCCGTGAGCATGGCGGTCCAGACCGTGCCAGTCGGCCTCCCAGTCGGACTCGTTGAGATAGTTATGACCACGATCTACACGATGTTCGGGGTTCCATCGGCGGTCAGCGGGGTGGCGACGACCCTTATAAG
>QMYL01000125.1 GCA_003662645.1 Candidatus Bathyarchaeota archaeon | reverse complement strand
GATATAGACTTGAGGCTTCCGCCCACGCTGAGATGCGGGGAGGCGGAGGATTTAGTTAGAGGGGGTATGGAGGGCTTCAAGGGCGGCGGCACAACCCTATCGGTGGGGTTCAGAATCCTAGATAGGGTGGAGCCCTTCGTTGCGGATAGGAGAACCCCGTTGATGAAGGCTTTAGCTGAGGCGATCGAGGAGGTCGTCGGGGTTCCAGCTAGGTTTATAAGGAAGACTGGAACCGGTGACATGAACATCTTTGGGTCTAGGGTTGGCGTTCCGGTTGCAACGTATGGACCGGGGAATTCCCGTCTGAGCCACACGAATGACGAGTACGTTAAGGTGGATGAATACCTGACGAGCATAAGGGTTTATAGGAGAACCTTGGAGAAGCTCCTATCGGGTTCTGTATAGATAGTCGACCAGCTCCTTATACCTCTTGAAGTCCGGGATTATCAGGTCGGCTCCAGCGTTTATTAGGCGCCTCCTCTTGCGGGGGTTCAACCCGAACCTCCTAACCTCATCGGAGGCTACGCCCAACGCTATGGCGTCCCTAGCCTTCGCATTCCTTATCTCGACCGGTCCATCCCCAACGACGAGGAGCTCGCTCCCCCTGAGGTTATTCTCGGTCAGGATCCTTTGTATTATCTTCTCCTTCGTGTGGGCCTCGGTATGGTCTAGGGCTCCGTATATGCCTCCTCTGAAGTATTCCGTTATCTTTAGGGCTGAGGCCTCCTCTAGGACGTATTGATGGTCGGTTCCGCTCGCCAAGTACATGGTTACACCCCTCTTGTACAGCTCCTCCAGGAAACCCCTAGCCCCCATTATCATCAGGTCGTCCGGTTTTAGCTCCCCCCTCCTCAGCCTCTCCATCCGATCCCTTATGTGGTCCAGCAGCCTCTTGTTGTAGATCCGCTTATACTCGTAGGGGCTTAGGGTTCTCTTGGCTATTCCGTGCCGTCGAACAGCCTCCGCCAGCCACTCCATCTGCCTTATCGTCAGCATACCCGTCGAGTAGTCGACGTACTCCCTGACCTCCCTCTCTATCTCCGGGGTTGGGGGTCCTCCGTCACATATCATCTCTATCATCATTGGTATCATCACGCTCTCCCAGCCCTGGCGTATAACCGATATGGTTCCGTCGAAGTCTATTAGAGCATATTTAACATGGCCGAGCTTTGACTCGACATCTGGGTTTAGGACCTCAATCCAGCTTGGTCTCAAAGTGTCCACACCCTCGACGCCTCTTCGAACTTCTCCAATATCTCATTTGGGGTGGCTGTTCCGGTCTGGTTCAGCTTCTTTACGACTACCCCAGCTGCAAGGTTGGCGAGCATCCCCGCCTCAAGGGGGTCCGCTCCACCAGCTAGGCTCGTCGCTACAGTTGCTATGAACGTGTCCCCCGCCCCTGTTGGGTCTATTGGGGGTTCAGCCGGTGCGGCTGGCAAGTGGTATTGTCTTTCACGGTCCATTATCAGTAGGGCTCCCTTCTCGCTTAGGGTTATGTATACCGGGCGGTTAGCCCTGATCTGGAGTTTTATCCCGATCTCCTTAAGCTCCTCGATCCCGACCTCCTGGGGGTTTCTGGATGGAGCTACTGCCCTAACGGCCTCTATGCGGTTTGGCTTCAACACCATGCTCCTGAAGAGGCCTATCCGCTCCCTCGAGTCTGCTACGAAGACCTTCTCCTCATATTTCTCTGCAAGTTCGATTAGGCCATCCCTTACCTCGTCAGTTATCACGCCGTTCTCAACCATCTGGTCCTCGACTATAACTGCGTCGACCTTTGGGACAACTTCTCGAGCTTTCTCGATCAGTTCAGCCTCTAAGGGGTCTGGGAGGGGTTTATAGTTCACGAAGTCGAGTCTGGAGTCCTCCTGCTTTGAGTCCCAACCGCACAGTATGGGCTTTATGTAGGTCGATGTCACCCTCTCCGGTGATGTGATTAGGTAGTCTAGGTTTATCCCGTTCCTCTCGAGTTCCTTCCTCAGTATGTTACCCCTCCAGTCCTCGCCGATGACTGTTACGGCGTAGACCTCCCTAACCCCCAGGGCCTTGACGTTGCAGCATATATTCCCCGATGCTCCAGGTGAGTAGTTCTCCCTAACAACGGGCCGTGTGTAGTGTGGAGTTTCACGTGAGAGCTCCGACCTAGTCATGTCGGCGTACCAGTAGACATCCAGAGCGAAATCCCCGATTACCATAACCCTCAAGTCCCTTAGGGAGTTGAGTATCTCAACCAACCTCGACCTTTCAAGGTTGAAAGCGTTCATGCCCAACCCATCCTATCGCAGAGGGACGCCTCCAACATCTCGCATAGGGTATGGTATATCAATGTGTGGGCCTCCTGCACCCTGCTGGTTTCGGTTCCAGGCACCCTCACCGTTATATCCGCAACCTTGGATATGCTGCCTCCAGCCTCGCCGGTTAGGGCTATGACGGTTAGGCCCATAGCCTTCGCTGTGACTGCTGCGTAGATGACGTTCCTCGACTCTCCGCTCGTCGTTATGCATAATAGGACATCGCCCTGCCTAGCTAGGCTGTAAAGCTCCTGGGCGAAGGCCATGCCCCTTACAGGGTTGTCGTTCTCCACGGCTGTCGAGAGTGAGTGGTTTGCCCCGAGCACTATTGTTCTCAAGCCCTCCTCCAAGTTCTCTGAAACCTCCACACCGTACGGTAGCTCCCTGAACCATCTGCGTTTATACTCGGGAACTGGACGCCTCCTCTTGAAGGACTTCATCAACTCGGCTGAGATGTGTAGTGCATCGGCGAAGCTCCCCCCATTCCCGCAGATAAATAGGGTTCCGCCGACCTCGAAGCAGTGGTTTATGGCTCTATAGGCGTTTATCAAGTCTCTGGTTACGGCTTTAAGGTTTGGGTTCCTCTCCTCGAAGTCCTCGAGCACCCTCATGGCCGATGGATACCTCTCCCTGATCTCCTCTAGGATCACCTCCATGGTCTTTGCAGCCTCTATCCCTAGGGGCTTCAAGGTTACACCAAGGCCTTCAAGCTTCTCCACGATTATGTGGCGGAGGTTCGGTATCGTAACGACGTGGTCCCCCGTTATGTGGAAGCCCTTACCACCCATCGAGGTAGGCCTTATAACTATATTCTTCAGCGGCCTGTAGTAGTAGTCTGGGTCGTCCTTACTCCTAGGGCGTCTATAATCCCTTATCGGCTTCAGGTCGAAGTTTGCGGTTGTGAACTTCTCAACCTTGAAGCCTAGGTTCCTGGCTATTGATAGGGCCTTCAAGAAGACCTCGGGTCCTATCACGGCCGAGCCGAAGTTCAGGAACACACCTCCCTCAAGCTGGCAGACCGTGGCCACGTAGGTCCTGAAGTCCCTTCCCGTAGCCTCCCCGAGAACCGCGAAGTTACATCTCGGGTGTTGGTGGATTATATCCGTTCCTAGGGCGATGTGGACGGTGAAGGGTATACCGAGCTTGTAGGCGTTGTATAGGACGCTGTACTCCCTGAACTTGAAACGTTCATCCTCGGCTATCATCCTACCGAGCGACTCGCCGTAACCTAAGCCTTCACGGACCCCCCTTTGGACGGCTAGGTTCATCAGGTAACCCGTCTCCTCAGCCATACCGAAGGTTCCATCCTCTATACTGGTTGCGACGTCCTCGCTGGTTTCACCTATAAGGGCTATCTCGAAGTCGTGTATTGTTACGGCCCCATTCGAGGCTACGTGGGTTATAACCCCACGCTTCATCAAGTCTATGACGAGTAGGGATAGGCCGGACTTTATGACGTGAGCCCCCATCATCCAGAGGACAGGTCTACCCTTCAACCTCGCATCGACTATCCTCTCCGCAACCTCCTCCAAGTCTGGGTTTTCGAACTTGGGGGGTGGGGATTCTGGGCTTATGAAGTCCTCCAGTTTGACTAGGTTCTTCCTCTCGCTTATCGGGTATGTCCTTATCCTTGAGAAGTCGGGTATCGGAATCCTCAACATCTATACCACCTTCAGTGTGAATATCTAACCTTTAGGGTCTTTATCTCCCATGGTGATAGGGGAAACCTAACTACGCCTTCAACTACTTTATACTCGGTCTTTGGGATATATTTATCCCAATCCATCAGGTCGGTCTGCCAAACCCTAACGGGCTCTACAT
>QMYL01000124.1 GCA_003662645.1 Candidatus Bathyarchaeota archaeon | reverse complement strand
GGTATACGCCCCGCTTCCAGAGGGACCCTTCAAGTACGACCCGGAACTCTTGAAGCCGCCAACGATCCCCATAAACCCGAGAAGGCTCGTCAGATACGTAAGGGAAGCCATAGATGGAGCCCTAGAGATGGGGGCGAGAAAGGTAGCCGGAACCCTAACAGCGACGAAGATCAAGAAAACGCTCTCAACATCAGGGAATGTGGATGCAAAACAGGAGAAGGCTGGGATCGAGATATCGGTCAGAGCCTTCACGTCGGATGTATCCTCAGGCCAATTCGTCTCGATAGCCACTAGGGAGGAGGACTTCAAACCGGGAGAAGCCGGCAGGATAGCCGGGGAGATAGCGAAGGAGGCCTCAAACCCGATCCAGGGTAAACCGGGCAGATACACGGCGCTGCTGGGGCCTATGGTCTTCGCCGACCTCGTGAGTGAGGTTGGAGGGTTATCATCAGCCTTCATGGTCGACATAGGTAGCTCCTTCCTGATCGACAAGATAGGATCAGAAGTAGCTTGGGAGGGCTTCACCCTAATCGACGACCCAACGTTGAGAGGCGGCTACGGGTTGAGGGCCTTCGACGAGGAGGGCGTCCCAACTAGGAGAAACGTAATAGTCGAGAGGGGAGTCCTGAAGACCTACCTCCACAACAGCACGACGGCGAAGAAGTTCAAGACGGAGACAACAGGGAACGCCGGCTTAATAAACCCGACGCCATGGAACCTCATAGTCGAACCCGGAGACTCATCCTTCGAGGAGCTCCTAGAGGAGGTCGACGAGGGGATATACGTAACGAACGACTGGTACCTGAGATACCAAAACTACAGGACCGGGGACTTCTCAACCATACCCAGAGACGGGATGTTCCTCATAAGGGATGGGAGGATAGACAAGCCGGTAAGGGAGCTAAGGATAAGCGACAACATGCTTAGGATACTCAAGAACATCAAGGCCTTAAGCCGTGAACGTCACTGGATAAGGTGGTGGGAGGTAGAGGTACCAACCCTAACACCATACGCGTTGATAGACGACCTGAACTTCACGAAGTCAACCATGTGAGGGAGTCATACCCCTAACCCTCAACCTATCAAGGACAAGCCCCACAATATCACGCGAAACCTCATCTATCGGGCGATCCCCATCTACGGGTATCAACCTACCATCATCCACCAGCATCCTATAGACCTTGTAGACCTCCCTCTGCACCTCCAAGTACTCCATCACAGACCTCCTATGGCCGAACCTCACCACCAACCTCTCCGGGGGCACATCAATATATATTGCCAAGTCTGGTTTGGGGGCGAACCTATTTATCTCGAGGAGCCAGCCAATATCCAACCCAGCCGCACCCTGATATGCGAGGGAGGAGTAAAGGTACCTATCCGAGACTACTATCTTGCCCTCACTGAGCATGGGCTTTATCACACCCTCCACATGGTCCAGCCTATCGGCGGCGAAGAGTACAGCCTCGACAACTACGGGCACACGCCTCCTCCTGTCCAGTATACGCCTCCTGATGAGGTCGCCCACCTCCCCCCCACTCGGCTCAGCCGTATAGACTGCGTCGAACCCCAAACCTCGGAGGGCCTCAACGAGGCGGAGTGACTGGGTGGTCTTCCCGCAACAGTCGAGCCCCTCGATGCATATGAAGAAGCCCCTTCCAGCCATAGCCCTAACCCAACCCCACAACCGAGAGAGAGTGATCGGTTATTCTCCACATCTACGTTCTATATATACCTACCCTCCACCAATTCAAAAAACTTAAAATAAGAGAATGGAAATTCTTTTCTATGGATTCCAACACAGACAAAACTTGAAAATTGGTAGATTGGAGGATTAAGGATGAGCAAACCTGAGAAGCCCCATCTGAACCTAGTTATAATCGGGCATGTGGATCACGGGAAATCCACAACCATGGGACACCTGCTATACCTAACCGGAGCCATCGATGACAGAACGATCAAGGCATACGAGGAGGAGGCCAAGAGGCTGGGCAAGGAGACCTTCAAGTTCGCGTGGGTTCTAGACAACCTGAAGGAGGAGAGGGAGCGAGGGCTAACCATAGACCTACGTTTCCTCAAGTTCGAGACCCCACGCTACTTCTTCACGATAATCGACGCGCCGGGACACAGAGACTTCGTGAAGAACATGATAACCGGGGCAAGCCAAGCCGACGCAGCCGTGCTATTCGTCTCGGCGAAGAAGGGAGAGTTCGAGGCCGGGATAGGCCCAGGAGGCCAAACTAGGGAGCACGCCTTCCTAGCGTTCACACTCGGCGTCAAACAGCTGGTTGTAGCGATAAACAAGATGGACGACCCATCAGTGAACTGGAGCGAGGAGAGGTATAACGAGGTAAGGAACGAGATAGCGAGGATGCTGAAGATGATAGGCTACAAGGTTGACAAGATAGCCTTCGTCCCAACGTCAGGATGGACCGGCGACAACCTGGTGAAGCACAGCGACAAGATGCCGTGGTATAAGGGTCCAACACTATACGAGGCCCTAGACGCCTTCGAGGTACCACCCAAACCGATAGATAAGCCGCTCAGACTCCCGATCCAAGATGTATACACGATCAGGGGTGTAGGGACGGTCCCGGTCGGCCGGGTTGAGACGGGAGTCCTGAAGGAGGGCGACACAGTAGTATTCATGCCAGCCAACATAAAGGGCGAGGTCAAGTCCATCGAGACCCACCACGTGAGGATACCGAAGGCCGAACCGGGTGACAACATAGGCTTCAACGTCAGGGGGGTATCTAGGAAGGACCTTAGAAGGGGCGACGTATGCGGACACCCAGACAACCCACCAACGGTGGCAAAGGAGTTCATAGGTCAGATAATAGTGATATACCACCCAACCGCGATAGCAGCCGGATACACTCCTGTACTCCACGTACACACAGCTCAGGTTGCATGCAGATTCGCCGAGTTGTTGAAGAAGCTCGACCCAAGGACCGGGCAGGTTATCGAGGAGAATCCATCCTTCCTCAAGACTGGGGACGGGGCGATAGTGAGGTTCGAACCCGTCAGGCCTGTATGCCTTGAGAAATACACCGAATTCCCAGAGCTTGGAAGGTTTGCGATACGCGACATGGGTACGACGATAGCTGCCGGCGTGGTAAGGGAGATAACGAAGAAGCTTTAAGCGTGGTATACGAGGAGCTCTAAGTAGCGGCCGATGGTGTTGGGAGTCTCCTTCTTTTTTTATTGGAGAGCGACCTGTAGGTATCCGTTGGGTGTAGTTGAGGGTCCATATTGAGCAGAAGGAAGATAAAGATCATGTACTTCTACTCAGACCTCTACGAGAACGAGAGGAGACTGTCGAAGCTGAGCAAGAAGCTCGGCGAGGAATTGAAGGGTGTGAAGATACACCTAGTTAACGTCGAAGACCCAAGGAACGAGGATATAACCGAACTATACGACGTGAATATGGTCCCAGTGATGATATTCCTAACATCTAAGGGCGAGGTTGCGGCGAGGAGGTCTGTCCCGCTATCCGAGAAGGAAGTGATACACGAGGTGACGGACCGGATAAATAGGGGTGAACTCCCCAATCCAGCAGTCGAGGAGGCCAGAGTGAAGATACTGGAAGCCTTGAAATCCGTAACGCAACGCAACGATGTAACCCAACTCATCATCAACCAGGCTAGGAACGACATCCTAGAAGCAGACTCTGAACTCGAGATACAGGAGATCATAAACTCCTACGTGAGCATAGTCAACCACACGATCCACGACTTGAGGCAGTTCGGCCAAGTTCTCCAGAGATTCCTCAAGAAGCATGAGTTCCTCGTCTAATCCTCCTCCTTTTTAGTAGTAGGCCCTCACCCTCATCGGTCCCTCAACCCTCACCGTTCTTAAAGCCCTCCGGATGCCTGAACCATACACTGATGAACCTTCGAAGGGTAACCTCCCAAAGTATGTGACCGCATCCTTTATGATATTCCCCCTTCCTTCCTCCACGATTAGCCGTATCTGACCATGCCAATGTAGGAGTTGGGCATCGGGTCGTTGAGAGCCGCACAGCCCCAGGCAACTCTAACCCTCATAGAAGGGGTTGGGTATTAGAGATAAAATCTGCCTGTAGGGTTTAGTAAAGTTCTTTATCTACGGGTCTTTAGATTTATGGTGTGAGGGTTGGGATTATGGGTTTTGAGAGTCTTGT
>QMYL01000123.1 GCA_003662645.1 Candidatus Bathyarchaeota archaeon | reverse complement strand
TTTGACCCGATGCTCCTGCAACTGATAAAATATGAGAAGTCCGACAAAGAGTTGGCAATCATACAGGAGGCTGTTAAGATCGCCGATGCTGCGATGAGGGGGATGCTGGCCGTAACCGTTCCGGGATTAACCGAACTCCAAGTTGCGTCAGTTGGGGACTACATAATGAAAGCCCTAGGCGCCGGTAGAACCGGCTTCTGCACGATAGTGACGTCAGGGGATAGGAACTACACCATCATAGGCCCAGCGACGAATAAGGTTATCCATAAGGGTGAGATGGTCTCGCTGGGTGTAAGCCCGACCTTCAACGGCTACCATGGGGTGGTTAGGAGGACCGTTAGGGCTGGGGAGGAGCCGACCCCGGAGCAGAGGGATTTCCTAGAAGCGGTTGAGGGGTTATACGTGGTTGTGATAGAGGCCCTAAAGGAGGCGGCAAGGGAGAACCTACCCTCAAACTACGTGGATAAACGCGGCAAGGAGTACCTCGAACAACTAAAACTCAAGAGTTTGACCGGTAAACTTCTCACTCCACGTGAACCATACACATTCATCCATAACACCGGCTGTTCGGAGTGTCAGGAAGGCTACGGCGCCATAACACCATACACCGAGAACCCGGTTGGTAGGGAGGTAGCCCTAGCGATAGATGTAGCCCTCACCGGATTTGAGAAGAGGGGTAAGCCTTTATTCCCAGTGTTATACGCCGTGATAGAGGACACCATATGGAAGAAGGGTTCAGAGGTTGGTGTATATAATAGACTGCCACTAAACGTTCAGCATCTGGTTGGAAACCTAAACCCATTAGGCGATAATGTAAATCCATACCACAAGGAGTTCAGGTAACCCGAAAGATTGAGAGGTTGGATAGGGCTTAATCCCTGCCTCTTGCTCCTATCCATTTGGGCTCCAAAATCCCCGCAAGGTTTAGAGGCGGTTTAGATGTTGAGGGCCGTACTCTTCGACCTCGGTGGAACGTTGGTTAAGACGGCTGATATACCAGAGATCCTAAAGAGGATACTCTCAACCTATGGCATCCACAGGTCTCTAGAGGAGATATCTCAGGCGCATAAGGAGGCTGATCGGGAGATAAGGCTGGAGGATTATGAGTTACCATGGGATGAGTTCTGGTCTAAATGGAACCTAAGAATACTCAAGAGACTTGGGGTTAGGGGGAATATTAAACATCTGGCTAGGGATATAACTGAGCGATGGTGGGGCAATGCTGACGTTGAGCTATACCCAGATGTTATCGAAACCCTAGGAGCGCTGAAGGGTATGGGATTGAAGCTGGGCTTGGTTACGAACGGCTTCAAACTAGACTTAGATGAGGTGCTGAGGAGGGTTAACTTGGAGGGCGCCTTCGATGTAACGGTTGGTGTGGATTCTGTGGGTAGACCGAAACCTTGCAGGGAGATATTCATATACGCTATAGGGAGACTGGGAGTCTCAGCCCGTGAGTCTCTCTTTGTTGGAGACTCGATAGAGCATGATTATATGGGTGCCCTAAAGGTTGGGATGGATGCTCTACTCATAGACCGTGAGGGCAAGGTCAAGAGGAGTGATGTAAAGAAGATAAGCAGCCTCCTAGAGGTAGTCGGGTATATAAAGAACCTCTCGAAGGCTTAGAAGCCGACGGTTCAAGGTGGAGGCCGAGTTTCCCCTCACCTAAGCTGACCCTCTAACAGTTGACGATCGAGTTTATGGCGCGTACGGAATTTTATATAAGGGTTAGTGTGGTTTAAAGGTGTGAGGTGACTGCCCTGTGGGGGAACTCAAGTTTGGCATAAATATACCCATGACCTTTAGGGGTGATTACTCTAAGCTGAGGAGCATAGCCCAGATGTGCGACTCCCTCGGGTACAACTCCTTCTGGCTACCTGACCACCTCTTCTTCAGCCCAAACTACAACGCATATTTGGAGGCTTGGACCACCCAGACAGCCTTAGCAGCGATCACGAAAAGCCTAAGGTTTGGGAATATAGTCTTATGCAACTCTTACAGGTATTCATCGGTCTTGGCGAAGATGGCTTCTACATTCGATGTGATAACCGAGGGGAGGCTTGAGTTCGGTATAGGGGCCGGATGGAAGGAGGATGAATACAGAGCCTACGGCATACCATTCCCAAAGGCAAGTGTGAGGATAGCCCAGCTTAGGGAGGCTGTGATCATTATAAAGAAGATGTGGACCGAGGAGAACCCAACCTACGAGGGTAAGTACTACACTATAAAGGACGCAATATGCGAGCCTAAACCTGTCCAGAAACCGCACCCGCCAATCCTCATAGGTGGGAGCGGGGAGAAGCTAACCCTGAAGGTTGTAGCCGAGCTCGCAGACCGCTGTAACTTCGACTTCGGAACAAGAGACGGGATAGAGGCCTACAAGCACAAGATCGAGGTCCTCAACCGATACTGCTCCATGTTTGGGAGAGACCCCGAGGAGATCGAGAAGACGTTAATCAGACAGGTTATAATTGCTGAGGATGAGGAGGGTGTTGAAGCGAAGATAGACAGGTTCAAGCCGGCTGATGTGAGGAGGGAGAATTACGTCAGGAGCCGTATAGTTGGCACGCCGGAGGAGTGCATAAAGGCTATCCAAACCTACGTAGACATCGGCTTCACATACTTCATAGTTAACTTCCCGGATATGACCGAACCTGAGACGCTCAAACTCTTCGCCGATAGGGTGATCCATAAACTCTCCTAGAACCATCTATCCAATCATGGACGATAGGGGGATCAGCCACCTTGGGAAGAGCAACCTACAAGGTTAAAGATGGAAAGCTGATAAAGGTCTGGGTAGTCGAGCATCACGGGAGGATAGAGAAGATAAAGATAACCGGAGATTTCTTCCTCCACCCAGAGACCCTCATAGACGAGATGGAGGCGGCGCTGGTTAATAAGCCCCTAAACGAGGGTGTTATAGCCGGAACGATAGAGAGGTTAATGAAGGAGAGGGATGCAACCTTAATAGGCGCATCCCCCGAGGACATAGCGAAGTGCATCATGATGGCTGCTGAGGGGAAGTGATGGGATGGTTGAGAGGTGGCGCTTCCTAGATACCGGCCTGAACGACGCCTTCTACAACATGGCCCTCGACGAGGCTATAATGACCGCGAGGTCTAGAGGTCTAGTACCCAATACGGTTAGGTTCTACAGGTGGGAGCCGTCAGCTGTCTCGATAGGTTACTTCCAGAGCATGGAGGAGGAGGTTGACCTCGAGGCATGCCGGAGGTTAGGAGTCGATTATATAAGGAGGATGACTGGCGGTGGAGCCGTATACCACGATAGGGATGGAGAGTTAACCTACAGCATAGCGGTGGAAGAATCGCATAGGCTAATCTCTAGGAATTTCCAAGAGACCTACGAGACCCTATGTTCAGCCCTCGTGTTGGGCTTACGATTGCTTGGAGTCCAGGCGGAGTTTAGACCCGTGAACGACATCATAGCTGGAGGTAAGAAGATATCGGGAAATGCGCAGACGAGGAAGATGGGTATAGTCCTCCAGCATGGAACCATACTGAGAGAGGTCAATCCAACCCTAATGTTCAACCTACTGAGGGTTCCCAGCGAGAAGATAAGAGACAAACTAATAAAGACAGTTGAGGAGAGAGTCACATCCATAAACCAATATTTGGGGAGGACAGTAAGCTTCGAAGAGTTAAAGGGAGCCTTGAAGAGAGGCTTCGAGGAGGCATATGACGTTAAGCTGGTTCCCGGGGAGATAACAGATTTCGAATCGAAGCTGGCTAGAAAACTCAGAATTGAGAAGTACATGTCTAGGGAATGGAACTTCAAACGTTGACTAAGGATCCTCCTCTGTCATGCATCCTTTAAAATTTACGATCAAATCATGTTGGATACTTGTGCGAATATGATATGAGGGCCATTCATCATCGGCAACCGCAAAAAGGGATAAACGATGAAAGCTAGAAAGCATAAATCGGAGTGTCCAAAGTTTTTGATAGTCGATGTACGCCCCTGATCCCTTCCTATCGCCATCCGTAATACTTGCTATACTGGAGAAGTTGAGTGAGATAAGGGCGCCAGAGATTTTGCGTTGCTGCCCAGCCGATGCACTTAGAGTCTGATCCTGATGTTACAATGTTATCCACATGACCGCTGAAAAAGCTGGGTGTGGAGCCATACCCCGAACAAGCTCTTACCTTTTATACGTCCTCTTCTACAACTTCAAATCCGATTAGAGTGGCCAAATCTTTAAATTTTTCT
>QMYL01000122.1 GCA_003662645.1 Candidatus Bathyarchaeota archaeon | reverse complement strand
GGCCTCTGGAGGCTCTGGGAGGAGACGGAACTCGTAGACCCAGACGGTCTGGTCCGGTTGCCACGCTCCGTAGATCTCTATCCATGCGGCCTTGAGACTCATGAGTGGGCTGTGGAGCGGGGAGCCGTTCCTCCGCTCTGAAAAAGATAGAGGGGGTATCCTCTTTTGGGCAGTGATCTACCCAAAAATGCGTAGATCGTAGCGGCCGCAGTGATCTATATGATTTGGCCCAATAACTCACGTGGAAAGGAGACGAAAACAGTTTCTGAAGAAAGAAAGAAGCTTGAAATAAAACCCTTCCATGGAAGGTATAGAGGGAGAGGGTCGGCCTTGATCTGTAGGAGGCCGAGACGGCAGTAGAGAGCCTCAAACTTCTCGTAGCCATCTTTTTGAGGGCTTCCACGCCGAGCCTCGCCGCAACCTCCAAGATGAGGTTACAAAGGAAAGAAGTTGGGGTGCTCGTTGAGACGGGAGATAAATGGACACTTGAAAAAGGCGCAAGTCAAAGGTAAACCGCCGGGAACCAATAAAGCGTCTTGATTCACGGCTTGATTAAATGTTATAAGCCTTTTGCGGGGGGTCAACTACGAGTTTAGGTTTCCCCAAGGCTTTGATCCTGAAGAAGGTGGAGCAAAGAGACCGGGTACCTCAACAAGGGAGAAACTTGAGGAGCTCAACCTAAAGGAGGTTGCGAACGAACTGGGAAGGCTTAACCTACTCGGTTGAGATAAAAAGAAGGAAGAGTGTTGAGGGTTTAGACCTAGACTCACTTTCTCTTAGCCAAGACTACTGCGACGATTATCACTATCACCACTACAGCTACAACCGCCATGAACCAAGTCTCGGTGTAGAACGGTGGAGCCTCCTCCGTCGTTACGGTTATCGTATTTGAGTCCGTATAGAGGCCAGCTGTGTTGACGACCCTGACCGTGAAGTAGTATGTTGTTCCGGGTGCAAGGTTCGTTACGGTGTATGTTGTCGCGGAGTTGTCAGTTATCGTAGTGACTAGAGTTCCGAGCTCATCCGGTGAGTTTGACCTGTAAATCTCGTACCTATCAAAGTCTGGATCTTGATTCGCCGTCCATGTTAGAACGACCGAGCTTTTTGTTATCTCATCATCGGAAGGCATATTTAAGGTGACAGCTGTCGGCGGAATCCTACCCATCAGAGCCCAATAGCTCAGATGGGTGATGTTGGCCTCCACGTAGTGGGCCGTCGTATTTACAAAGCTCGGTAATTCGTCCCACTCATTCGATGTCGTGTTCCACCTGTAAATCTTCAAGGATTCCGGAGCCACTCCAGTAGCGTTCAACTCAGCGGGGTCGTAGTATACCCTGATCACACCCTTCAAGGTAACCGATGTACTGGTTGTTATCTGCAGGATCTTGCCGACAGCCTTGAAGTAGGTTGCTGGCTCCATCTCCTCCGGTATGGTCGTCACATTCTTGATAGATATCGTACACGGCGCTGATATATTGGTTATCGTCAACTCCGTACTGACCTCCTCGGTCGCATTTATGACCACTGGGTTTGTCTCGTTTACGACGTCTGGGTTTGTGATAGCGGCGCTGGCAACTGCCTTAACCGGCGCACCTACAGGGGTCGACTGCGGATTTAGGGGATCAGACCCCTCAAAGGCTTCAAGTCCATCGAAGTATCCGTCGCCATCGCTGTCGTAGCATGTCAGGTCGCTCCCTATAATCTCCTCGTTGATATCGGATAATCCATCTATATCAGTATCGAACCCAGCGGAGTACGTGACACTTGTCCATGTGCCGTTAGATCCGGCGGGGCTCTCAATCCACACCTCAATCCAGTAGTTTCCGCTCGGGATGGCTGCAAAGGGTAGAGGTACCGATATCGATGATAGGTTTGAATCCGTGAGGCTGTAGCTGTAGTATGTTAGGCCGTAGATTACGTTGATTGTGACGTTTGCATCGACCTGGGCAGGCACCGCTGTTACGGTTAGGATCGGCATGGAGTACCCGATGTTCTCCCATGGATCAACTGAGGCGAAGACGTTGAAGCTCCTCTCGATGAGCTCAAAGCCCGTGTAATAGTATTCTGTGTAACCCCCACTCGTGACGGCCACCTCCACATCGTAGTAGCCCTCCGACAGCCCGGCTAGAGGTATGGGGACGCATGCGTTGCCATAAGGACCGAGTAGCGTCGTTGTATTCCAGACTTTGACGTACTCCCAGTCCACCCATTCATAAACCCCTATCAGGAGGCTCGCATTCGCCTGGAGTGGGCCGGTCGTAACGGTAACATTGACGTAGTCGTCCTCACCGATGATTGATCTGTACTCATCGACGCATGCATTCATGAGAAAGGCCTTCAACTCGAAGGTGTCAAAATTCTCGTAAACCTCAGAGTCAACCGTGACGTAACCCTTAACGACGTAGTAGCCGATGGGCCAGCTCGAGTTTGTGGTTATCTCGAACGTACCTACCCCATCAGTGGTATTCACAGTCCCAGTGAAGGCGGTGTATGTCGGCTCCCACTCATAACCCTGGTAGATCTTGAGATCGATCTGAGAGACCGTTGGTAGTGTGCGCATATTCACGAAAACTGTGTCATTGAATACGTAGTAGTAATTCTCAACATCCAATATTAGGTAGGTGACATAAAATGATGAGTGGCATGTTCTCAGGTCACCATCTCTAGTGATGTTGGCGTAGATGTCATATGTACCTTCGGTCAAGTTATCGGTTAGGAACTGGAAGGTTATCATGCCGCTCTCAGGGATCGCTATATCGTCCGCGCTCCATACTGGAAAGCCATAGGGCCCCATAATCGAGATGTTGGCTACAGCCGCAGCAGCGGGGCTTATATGGATCGACAAGTTCATGAGGTCTCCTGGTATTATCATGTACGGCGAAGCCCAACATGATGCCCACCACTCGACTGGGGCTGTTGGTTCCAGGTACCTCGTCGACTCTATCAATCCATCACCATACTGCATCGAGGCTGTGAAGGCATAGATGTGTGTGTCATTGAAGCCGTTGGTTGAGAAGGACATATTCATCGCTCCCTCCGGGCTTAGCATAGTCTCCACAGGCCCGTAGACTGTCGTGAAGTTCGTCTCGTCGAAAACCTTTAGGTACACAGTGGCGTTTGGCGTTATCGGGTCTGTCCAGATAAGCCACGTCAGAGCTCCATCAACGCTAGCGTTCCATGACGATAGAGATGAGTATAACGCGGGTATGCCACCCTCCGATGTTCCCGTTTCCTCATTGTTTGAAGCCGTAAGTGGTGTTGCTATCGATTGAGCCATAAGGAGAAGTAGCATCGCTAGAAGTAGGGTGATGTAGGATCTCTTCACGCATATCTCTTCCTTTAGTTTTCGCAGACCACCAAAGTTACACGTTCCAACCTATTAAGCTTTCTCAATGAAAGATCACAGCTCCCACCACGATAAACCTCATTCCTCTTCAACATGAAATAGACAATCCTCAGCATCTCATGAGCAACAGCAATAACAGCCTTCTGATGACCCTTTCTCCTAGAGTATCTCTCATAGGATTCCCTGAACCTTTCATCGTGAAGCCTAGCAGTCTGAGCAGCTTGAACCATAACCCAACGGACAAGCCGGTTTCCCTCCTTAGTGATCTTCCATGAACGGTCTTATCTCCAGACTGACGAACACCAGGAGCCAGACCAGCCCAAGCAACCAGCCTCTTATCACTGCTGAAACGATTGATATCGCCGCTCTTCAGCAACAATGCAAGTTGTCGGTCGCTTGGAATACGGAGCAGATGCTTCAGCAGCTGAGCCTTCAACACGGCTCTATGATAAAGAGACATCAAGAACCCACGAACAGAACCTAAATTCTACGAACAAAGCACCTGTTTAATGCCCAAATCTCCTTCATAACATAAGAAGATAGCCTAAACAACAAAAAGCTAATTAGAAACTCCCCAGCGAATAATAAAAAGAGGGAAATGAAGTTGAAGTCTAAATCCCGGCGACACGCACCAAACCGTTTGTGTTTCGTGCTTTTCTGGAACCGTCCTCTGGGACGCAAAAAAACATAGAGAAGGTATCTCCGTTTGGTTGTCTTTTCATGCAAAATTTTTGGGTGGATTGAAGTCTTCGCTTGCGCCGTAGAACGAGGGGGATGGAACGCGTCTAATCCTCTAATCATCTCAGCCTTATGGGGTATCTGCCCCACTTCTTGGTTGCGGCTATCATAGCCTTGTAGTTCTCAAGCTTCACGTAGTCCGTCACGGTGTT
>QMYL01000121.1 GCA_003662645.1 Candidatus Bathyarchaeota archaeon | reverse complement strand
CTTAACGGCGGCGGTTCAGCTGCTCCATGAAGGAAGGTATCGACTTGAGGACCTATGCTACAGCTTCCAAGAAGTAGCTTTCTCCATGCTGACAGAGGTCACAGAGAGGGCCCTCGCCCACACCGAGAAACCCGAGGTCCTGCTAACAGGTGGGGTAGCTGCCAACAAGAGGCTCCAGTCCATGATACGGCAGATATCTGAGGAGCATGATGCGAGGTTCTGCGTCGTTCCGAAGGAGTACGCCCTAGATAACGGGGCTATGATAGCGTGGACTGGCGTACTGGCGTATAAGTGTGGCCTAACGATTCCCATCGAGGAGAGCCTCGTGAAGTTGAAGTGGCGCCTGGATGAGGTGGATGTCCCCTGGGTTGAGGGGTGTAGGAAGGAGGTATCCATGCCATGTTGATAAAGAAGGGCGCTGAGGCGAGTCTATACCTCGAGGATTGGCACGGCCGGATGGTCGTATTCAAACGCCGCCTACCCAAGAGGTACCGCATACCAGAGCTCGATGAGGATATAAGGGCCAGAAGGACAAGGCATGAGTCCCAGATAATAAGTAGGGCAAAGAAAGCCGGTGTTCCAACACCAGTAATATTCATGGTTGACCCGGTTGAGGCCACCATAGTTATGGAGTTCATCGAGGGGAAGCAGGTTAAGCAGATACTCGGCGAACTCTCCAGCGAGGATAGGGTTAGGCTCTCTCGCCATATAGGGGAGCTGATAGGTAGGCTCCACAAATACGGAATAATACACGGAGACCTCACAACGTCAAACATGATCTTAACCCCCGATGATAGGGTTGTCTTCGTCGATTTCGGCTTGAGCGAGTGGTCTAAGGAGCTCGAAGCAAGGGGTGTAGACCTACACCTGATGAAGAGGGCCCTAACAAGCGCCCACCACCAATATGCAGAGGAGTGTTTCAGGGCGGTTATGGATGGGTACGCATCGGTGATGGGTAGGAGAATGGCTGAGGAGGTCCTCCATAAGATACGTGAGATAGAGAGTAGAGGACGCTACATAGCGAAGGAGGAGAGACTTTGAATGAACCCCCTTAAGGGTAGAGCCATATTCTTCGTGACGAGAAACATAAATAAGTTCAACGAGGCGAGGAGGGTGCTGGCCGAATACAAGATAGCAGTCGCCATGTTAAGGCTGAAGACTATAGAGATCCAAGACGACGACGTAGAGAATATAGCCCGAATGAGAGCCATAGATGCCCTAGAGAAGAGCAACCTACCCCTCATAGTTGAGGATGCGGGTCTCTTCATAAAGAGCCTTAACGGTTTCCCAGGTCCATACTCATCCTACGTATATAGGACCATAGGGAGCAGGGGTATACTAAAACTCATGGGGGACGTAGATGACAGGTCAGCACAGTTCAGATCAGTGGTAGTTTACTGCAGCCCGGAGGAACAGGTAAGGCTCTTCAGAGGGGTAGTGGATGGGAAGATAGCGACAGAAGCCAGAGGAAGTTCAGGTTTCGGCTTCGACCCAATCTTCGAACCGGAAGGTGGTGGGGGAAAAACATTCGCAGAGATGACGATAGAAGAGAAGAACAGACTCTCCCACAGGTCAAAAGCCTTAAGAAGCTTCGCAGAATGGTACAAAGGGATGAGATAAACTCACCTATCAACAAGCATCGGTAGAAAATTGAAGTTTAACGCCATTCTCAACGTTTGCACTATCATATAAAGGGGCGTAGGGAGCTTGTTTCTTTAAGCCTCTCTCCTCTCCACCGTTATATTGCATCTTGTCACCAGGGCTGCTATCACACCTAACGCCGCCAACCATGGTGCCAGGACGGTCCCTATGAGGCCGACTGTCACCGGCATCTCTAGGAGAACCTTCCCCTTCTCGTCCTTAACTATTATCTTTGTCACGTTTCCCTCGTGTATGAGCTCCTTGACCTTCTTCACCAGATCCTCAGCTGCGACTGAGACCTCCTCGATCGTTCTTTTCTCCGTTGGCGTCCCACACGATGGGCAGTACTTCATGTCTTCTGTCAGTTCTCTACCACAGCTTCTGCAGTATAGCATCCAGCCAAACCCCCAAGGGTTATAGGTTTAAGGATGTAGGTGCGGTTAATAAAAATTGTGGGTATACTTTTGGTTGTCGGATTGAAAACCTTTTTACCTAACGAATCTTTTAAATACTAGATTAAGCATCGAGAGAAGGTCAGATGATCCTTAGGGGGGCAGTGTATGCCTAAGAAGGAGAAGGGACGTTCACACGAGACTAGGCCTGTGACGAAGAGGCCGCCCTCATGGTGTAGATACCAACCCGAGGAGGTTGAATCCCTAGTCATAAAACTGGCTAAGAAGGGTAATAACCCGAGCATGATAGGGATAATCCTCAGGGACCAGTATGGCATACCCCTCGTAAAGCCGATAGTTGGGAAGAGCATAACCCAGATACTCAGGGAGAACGGCCTAGCCCCGGCCATACCGGAGGACTTGGAGAGGTTGCTCCGGAAGGCACCCCGCCTCCCCGCACACTTGGAGAAGCATAGGGGGGACAAACACAATAAGAGGGCTGCCCAGATAGTTGAGTCCAAGATCCGCCGTCTAGCTGAGTACTACAAGAGGAAGGGGGTCCTACCGCCAGATTGGAAGTACGTCCCCTCAACGATCTCCTTAAAGTGAAATCCCGGGATTCTTATGGTTGAGAAAGAGGGTTTGGATTCTCTCCTTATGGATATAACTGAAACGGCTAGGGTAATATCCGATTATGTCGAGGCTGGGAAAACCATCTGTATAGAGTCCCACCTAGACGCCGACGGCCTAGCCGCAGCCGGGATTATGGGTGTAGCCCTAAAGAGACTTGGAGCCAGATTCTACATAAGGATAGAGAGATGGCTGGACGGGGATATAATAAAGTCAGCCCTCTCCGGGAGGGCCGACCTTGTGATATTCACCGATATGGGGAGCGGCTACCTAGACCTATTCCGTGAGAGCGTTGAGAAGGCTGATGCCTCCGTTATGGTGCTCGACCACCATCAACCCGTGGGTGAAGCCCCAAAGGGGATGATACACATCAACCCCCACCTCCACGGGATAGATGGCTCTAGGGATCTAAGCGGCTCCGGGATAGCCTACCTAGTCGCCAAGGGTCTGAGTGGTGATAATAGGGATCTAGCCTACCTAGGTGTGGTAGGGTCGCTGGGGGATATACAGGACAAGTATGAAAACCACAGGCTTGGAGGGGTCAATGAGATAATAGTTAGGGACGCCGTTGAGTCTGGCTACCTGAAGACCGAGATAGACCTCCTACTCTTCGGTAGGGAGACTAGGCCGATCCATAAGGCCTTAGCCTACACAGCCAACCCCTTCATACCGGGGATAAGCGGGAGGGAGGATGAGAGCCTAGCCCTCCTGACGAGCCTCGGGATAAAGCTGAAGGAAGGCGAGAGGTGGAGGGCTTTGAGGGACCTATCGATGGAGGAGAAGAGGAAGCTCTCCTCAGCCCTAGCCGAACGCCTGACATCGATGGGGTTCAAGGGTGAGGTGGCCATGAACTTGCTTGGGACGATCTACATATTGACGAAGGAGGAGCCGTGGACACCCCTGAGAGACGCTAGGGAGTTCGCCCTATTACTAAACGCCACGGGGCGCATGGATAAGCCGGGGGTTGGGGTCGCCATATGCATGGGGGATCGTGGGAGAAGCCTCGAGGAGGCGAATAAGGTTCTTGAGGATTACAGATCGACCATAATGAAGTACCTAAACTGGTTGAATGAGAACCCGGAGTATATCGAGGAGTTGGAGAACATCTATGTGCTACACGGTGAGAACATCATAGATGAGAAGGTTATCAGCACGATCTCGACGATACTCTCATCGAACCTTCCGAAGCCGGAGAAGCCCGTGATAGCCTACGCAACTATACCGGATGAGGGAGCGATCAAGATATCAGCCCGCATGGTTGATACGCTCACCGAGAAGGGGTTAAACCTTGGGGAGATACTCCGAGTGGCGGCTGAGAGGTGCTCCGGGATAGGGGGAGGACACGATGTTGCAGCTGGAGCTCAAGTCCCCTACGATATGAAGGACCATTTCATCCGTTACGTTGATAGGCTCGTTGGGGAGAGGCTGAGCCGTGGAGGCTAAGATAACGCTCATCTACAAGAGTGAGAGTGAGGCTGAAACCGTAGCCAACGCCGTCTCGCCAGATAACATGAAGGTTCCAGAAGACCTATCGATCGAGACCGTGGCGTCCGGAAGGAAGGTCGTAACATCCATAAGGTATACG
>QMYL01000120.1 GCA_003662645.1 Candidatus Bathyarchaeota archaeon | reverse complement strand
TCCGCAAGGAAGTCGACGAAGGCCCTACAGGATGGATCCTTAACGTAGGCCTCCAAACACTCGCCCAGGCTTATCCTCGGCTCCTCCCCATAGGCAGCCTTATAAGCTGGCAGGAGGCTTCCCCTAACCCTGGGAACCCTCTCCATAAACCACCTTAGGAGTCCGCTCATCCCCAACCCCCCGGTTTATTTAAGGTTCCCTCCCACGTGCGCCTCTGGCCTCCGGGTTTCCGCCGTCCCGTCTCTTGGTATCGCTCTATCCCGAGCTTCAGGAGGTGTTCCACGAAGGTCGACCTCTTCTCGCGGCCCCTTAGGTGTTCTATTCTCCTGAAGAGGTCCCTCTCTATCGTTACGGATAGGCATACCTTCATGGCGATCACGTATACATGGTATATTTTGTATATTTGGTATAAAATTTACATATTTAACACTTATCATATTAATTATACAAAAGATATAAAAGCTCAAAAGGTATACAGAATATAAGAAATCATAGTATCCCAAACCCATTACACACAGGAGGGAACCCTAGAAATGAAGACCCTAAGGATCCAAGATGAAACCCACGAGAAGCTAACAAGCCTCGTCGGAGAGCTCACAGCCCAGAGCGGGAAGATGCAGACATACGCAGATGCGATAACCAAGATGCTCGAATCGTCAGTTATACTGCCCGATGGACTGCTATCGGAGATATCCGAGTTGATAAAGAGCGGTAAGGCAGTCGGGTACACAACGGTTACCGACTTCGTTAGGGACGCTGTAAGGAGGAGGATAGAAGAGATCAAGGGTGAGGAGTTCTACGTTAATGTCCCCATACCCAGGGAGGAGTATGAGCTCCTAAACAGGGCGATAGAGGAGACCGGTGCACCCTTCAAGAACGCCGACGACTACATCAGGAAGCACATACACGATAAGATAGAGGAGTATGAGAGGTTCAAAAGGGAGGTCGAGGGTTAAGGGGGCGTCAAAACAATAAGAGAGAACTCATCTATATATTTCATATATCTTATTTCGAGATAAATAGATCACTTTCAATAGTATTATATGAACGTGGAGAGACCAAATAAAGGGTTCAGATGATAAGGTCATGCAGAGATCGCATCCACTATGAGGACTTCCTCCCAAGGATATAAACCCAAATAAATCCGGAAACGGCCTCTGCCTAGATGCGCCCACTTCGAGGATATAGATGGAACCCAATAATGCTCTGAGAAACACACTCCGATGACGCTAGATATTAGTTAAACCCCAGGTTGTGGTGGGATGGTGCAGACCTATGCCTGAAAGAGTGCTCCAAAACTCATCTTACCTGAACTCAAAATCGACGACTGGAACCAACACACGCGTTAAGGATGTCAGCCCGACGAGCGGAATGTGTCCAATATGCATCAGGGAGTGCCCCTTCCTATGCGAGATCTCACTCTCAGCCTTCAGGGGTAGGGAGGCCCTATACCCCCAACCCGAATACTTCGGAGACAGCACCGCCGGAGCGGTTAAGGACTACGGCCTAGACTGGTCCCACTTCAATATATTATCTTCACTCTTTGGGGCTGAGGGTATAGAGGCCGACCCGGATCTAGCCCTCTTCCCAAACGTAGACGTATCGAGTGAGGTTGCTGGCGTACCGATAAGGGTGCCCGTAGTGATAGGGGCCTACGGCTCAACCGAGGTTGCCAGGGTCAACTGGGACAGCCTCGCCATAGGAGCAGCCCTCTCAGGAACAATCATAATAATAGGGGAGAATGTCTGCGGGATGGATCTCGACGCCAAGTTCAGCAACGGGAAGGTTGTGTACTCGAGGGAGCTTAAGCGCAGGGTTGAGTCTTTCAGGAAGTTCTGGGATGGTGAGTACGGCGATGTAGCCGTCCAAACGAACATTGAGGACCAGAGGATGGGTGTAGACGTCTACGCCATATCGAAGCTTGAGGTGAACATAATCGAGAGGAAGCTGGGTCAAGGTGCTAAGGCCATAGGTGGCGAGGTGAGGATAAGAGACCTCAAGAAGGCCATAACACTGAAGAGGAGAGGTTACATAGTCATACCGGACCCTGAGGACCCAACCGTTCAGGAAGCCTACAGAGACGGAGTCTTCAAATCCTTCGAGAGGCACAGCAGGGTCGGCATGCCGAGTGAGAAGGACTTCCTTGAGGATATAGACCAACTGCGTGAGCATGGGGCCAAGCATGTAATACTCAAGACTGGATCCTACAGGCCCTCAGCCGTTGCCTTCACCATGAAGCTCGCCTCAGAGGCCAAGGTGGACGCGGTAACCTTCGACGGAGCTGGGGGAGGAACCGGGATGAGCCCTGTCCCGATGATGGATGAGATGGGAACCCCAACGGTCTACCTGGAGGTACAGGCGTTGAAGTGCGCCGAGGTGCTGAAGAGGAGGGGGAGGCACGTACCAGACTTGATGATGGCGGGAGGCTTCATAAATGAGACCCAGATCTTCAAGTCGATCTCGATGAGCAACTTCGGCGGGGGCCCATACGTGAAGGCGGTACTGATGGGTAGGGCGCCGCTCACAGCCGTTATGAAGGCCTCATACTTCACTGAGCTGTCCGAGAGGGGTAAACTTCCCAAGTACTTCGCTGAGAGGTACGGTGACACCCCAGATAGGTTCTTCATAACGGCGCCAAAGTTGAGGGCCATGTTCAAGGATAGGTTCAGTGAGATACCTTGGGGCGCCGTGGCCTTATACACCTACCTAACCGAGAGGATAGGGATAGGCCTCAAGCAGTTGATGGCTGGAGTGAGGAAGTGGAGGCTAAACTTGATAGATAGGGGTGATTTAGCCTCCCTAACCGAGAGGGCCTCTAGGGTCACCGGAATACCCCTCATGGAGGAGGCTGAGAAGGAAGCGATCGAGAGGATACTCGGATAGTACTAAGCAACCCAGCCTAACCTCCCTTCTTTAGTAACTAGGATTCTTCGCATCCGGTACGATATGCCAAGGTGGAACTTAGCGCACGGGTTAACTATCCATGCCGGTTCTAGAGGTGTCTAGGTTCTACCCTATCATAGGATATGAACCCCCATAAGAAGCCGTCCATTACATCAAAATCCTAACGGTTTAAACCTCTCAAAGCGACGTTTAGATAGGTTTGGGCTTGCGAAAGCTTCAAATAAATCGTCAATCTAGCAGTAATCGTCCGGTGGTATTTGATCGTTAAAGGGAAATGCGAGGTCTCATGAGATGGAGATAGTTGACGGTATACATCTCATTAAGTGTCCGTGGGCCAGCTACTTCGTAAGCTCATGCGCAATCATTGGGGAGGATATAACTGTAATAGATGTGGGAACCGGTGACTCACCGAGGGTAGCGATATACCCATACCTGGAGAAGCTCGGGAGGTCTCCAACAGAGATATCAACCGTCCTGCTCACCCATGCACACCTAGATCACTGCGGCGGGGCCGCACCGATGAAGAGGGCGCTCAAATGCAAGGTTGGAGTCCATGAGATGGGTAGACCCTACCTGGAGGACGCATCTCTAATAGATATGGAGCTAAACTCACGTTTTCCATCGGTATTTAAGGGTGTTAGGGAGCCCAGCTTCGAACCGGTAGAGGCAGACTTAACGTTCAGGGATGGAGATATCATAAACCTAGATGGCCGCCAGCTGAAGGTTCTGCACGTCCCAGGTCACTCACCGTGTTCCGTATGCCTCGTGGATGAGGAGAATGGGCTCTACATATGCGGCGACTCGGTACAGGGGAGAGGTGAGGGGAGGCCGCTCCTATTCTACAGCTCAACCGATTATGCAGATTCGATGCGTCGCCTATTAGAGGAGCCCATGGAGATGCTCATAAACGGCCATCCATTCCCACCCTATAAAAAGGCAGTACTGAGAGGTAAGGAGTGTAAAGAACACGTGAGACAGAGTCTAAAGGCCATAGAAGAGTTGAACATCCTCGTCTTGGACGCCCTAAAGGCGGCGGGTAAACCCCTAAACCCGAAACAGATACACGAGAGGCTGGGTAGGTCTCAACCCGTCACGGTAGGGTGCATACTTGAGGCCCTAGAAGCTGACGGCAGAGCTGAGAGGGTTAGTGAGGGCCTAGACCTGTGGGTTGCCAGGTGAGGTAGTGTACAGGTTTGTGGAGGGTAAGACCTTGGAACCCAGCTTAAACCTCGAACTTGATGACCTACTGAGGAAGCTCAGAGCTAGGTACGAGGAGTTGACGGGTTACCGTAAGGTCTCAGGGTGGAGGCTCCTGCAGAGTGATGAACCCGAAGGCTACAGAATTGAATA
>QMYL01000119.1 GCA_003662645.1 Candidatus Bathyarchaeota archaeon | reverse complement strand
TTCTCCTTCAACCGCTGGTTTATGCGGGTTATATCGACGAGTTTATGCGTTAGGTCGTCTTCGGATCGTATCCCAGACTCCAAAGTTATTGAGGGCCTGACATAAACCGGTGGAACCGGTATAACCTGAAGTATCATCCACTCAGGACGGGCCCTCTTCGGGTCGAAGCCCAACAACTTTAGGTCCTCATCCGGTATCCTCTCGAACCGCTCCCTGATGACGCTCGGGATCAACCTCTGACCGTTCTCGTAGAAGCTCGTCGGCTTCGAGAACTCTATCTTGTACTGCTCAGCCCCACAGTGTGGACATTCCCTGCTCTTCCTAGCCCTCTCAAAGACGCGATGATAGAAGGAATCAGGGATGGACCCCATCATCTCGGTTATATGCCTCATCCGGTTGCGGATCTTCTCTATCTCGCTATCCGGCAGGAGTATTCGACCGCAGTTCCTACAGGTTGCCCTCAGGAGGTCGTATATTATATGGATGAACTCGACGTGGACCACCGGGACGGCTAGCTCTATATGGCCGAAGTGTCCTGGGCATCCAGCCGCCGTGTTCCCGCAAGTCCTACAACGTTGCCTCGGCTCTAACGTCCCGAGTCTCCCA
Organism: Candidatus Bathyarchaeota archaeon; assembly: GCA_003662645.1. Lineage (GTDB taxonomy): Archaea > Thermoproteota > Bathyarchaeia > Bathyarchaeales > B26-1 > B17-G17. The sequence continues at coordinate 3,677 of QMYL01000119.1, read as the reverse complement.
TCCATCAACCCTGAGGTTATGGTCGCTCCATCCTCGTCGTAGGTGTCAGCCGTCTGTATCTCAACGACCGATAGCCTACGTATCTCTTGGGGTGAGAGTATCCCGAACTGGATCTCATCCACGGCCTTATAGAGAGCTTCCTCCATAGCCATCTTAGGCCCTCTCCTTCAACTTTAAGCGTGGCGAGATGCAGAGGCTCATCAACTCCTGCAGGAGGAGCTTGAAGGCATATGAGACCACAACCGGGGAGACCTTCGCCTTATCGCCGCAGATCCGGCATACATACCTCCTCTGCTTAATATCGTAGTAGGCGTAATAACCACAATTCTCACACACATATAAGACGTATTTATCCGACTCCTCGAGGAGCCTATCCCTCAACAACATCGCGGCTCCATGGCCTATCAGGCAGTCACGCTCCATCTCCCCGAAACGTAGCCCGCCGCCCCTAGCCCTACCCTCAGTCGGCTGCCTCGTTAACATCTGGACCTGACCCCTAGCCCTAGCATGTATCTTATCGGCGACCATGTGGTGGAGCTTCTGGTAGTAGACCAACCCTATGAATATGTCGGCAACGAACTTCTCCCCGGTTACTCCGTTGTACATCACCTCCCTACCGGTGTGGCTGAAGCCCAACTCGATCAGCTTACGCTTTATATCCTCGGGCTTCTCGTTGGCGAAGGCTGTACCATCAACTGGCTCACCCCCGGCCGCAGCGACCTTACCTGCCATAGACTCCAGGAACTGGCCTATCGTCATCCTCGATGGTATGGCATGTGGATTGATTATTATATCTGGGACTATACCATTCGCGGTGAAGGGCATATCCTCCTGGGGGACTATCAGGCCGATTACACCCTTCTGCCCATGGCGGGATGCGAACTTGTCACCCAACTCCGGTATACGCTCATCACGAACCCTAACCTTGACGAGCTTATTACCCTCGTTCGTCTCCGTTATGAAGACGGCGTCCACTATCCCCTTCTCTGGGGGTCTGAGGTCAACCGAGAAGTCCCTCATGGCTGGTCCACCCCTAATCTCGAACTCCTTATACTCCTCGAGGAACCTCGGTGGGCTTATCCTCCCAATTAAAACGTCGCCGCTTGAGACCTTGGATTCCAGGCTGATTATCCCGTCGCTCTCGAGGAGGCGGTAGTACTGCTCACCCCTATAACCCCTCATACCGGATTCAGGTATGGCGAAGGTATCCCTCAACCCACCCAGGTACTGTCGGCACTCAGCCTCATACATCCGATAGAAGGTTGAACGCGCCAACCCACGCTCTATCGATGCCTTATTGAAGATTAAGGCGTCCTCCATGTTATAGCCCTCGTAGGATAGAACCGCCACCACGCAGTTCTGCCCGGAAGGACGAAGCTTATAACCCATGAAGTACATAGGCTTCGTCTCAACCAGCGGAACCTGTGGGTAGTGTAGTATGTGCGCCCTTGAGCCCACCCCGAGGTGGAAGTTCACCGCGTATATCCCAAGGGCTTGCTTTGACATGGCGGCCTCATAGGAGTTCCTAGGCGACTGGTTATGCTCCGGGTATGGTATAAGGGAGGCACATATACCCAGGATCGTGTAGGGGGCTATCTCGAGGTGTGTATGCTCAGGCGTTACATCCTCAGGCCTCAGGGCTATGTAGGCGTTCTCCTCCTCCTCAGCGTCTAGGTACTCGATTATCCCGTTCCTGACCAGGTCCTCCCATGTCCACTCGCCTGAGCGGAGGCGTTCTATATGTTCCTTCCTTATCTTCGGTACACCGTTCTCAACTATTATGAGGGGCCTCCTAACCCTACCGGCGTCACAGTTGACGTATACCTCACCCCTAACGCCGTATACCTCGGAGAGATACGCAACGTTGATCTCTGATGATATTTCGCCCTTCCTCCTAGCACGCCTCAACTCATCGACGAGCTTCTGCGGCGATGTTGTGTAACCGATTAGGCTTCCATCAACGAAGACCTTAGCTCCAGAGAGCCTAACAGACCTCGACGCCTCCGTGTACGGTATGACTCCCATCCGATAGAGGAGTCTCTTCACACCCTCCGGGTTCACCCCAACCGAGGTGTAGGCTGCGAGGGCCAAGTTCTTAACCAACCCACAATTCGACCCCTCAGGCGTCTCGTTCGGGCAGAGCCTACCCCAATGGGTTGGGTGGAGGTCCCTAGCCTCGAAGTTCGGCTGGCTCCTGCTTAGAGGTGACTGGAGCCTCCTAAGGTGGCTTAAGGTTGATATCCGGTTCGTCCTATCCAGGAGTTGGGTTATGCCCACACGGCCCCTACCCCAGTTACCCGTAGCCAGCGAGTGCTGTAGCTTCTCGGTTATTATACCCGGCCTTACCGCCACCGATATCCCAAGCATCCTCTTCTTCAGACCCATCCTCTCGAGCTGATACTTAATGTCGCGGCATAGGTTTCTGAAGGCGACCCTGAAGAGGTCTGCGAGTAGGGGCCCGGCGAGCTTGAGGCGTTTATTCTTGAAGTGGTCCTTATCATCGGGCTTCCTCATGCCGAGCTTCAGCTCTATAACCCTACAGGCCATCTCACCAAGGAAGTAGGCCTTCTCTATACGCTTATCAGGGGTCCTACCTATATGGGGCAGGAGGTTCCTATCGAGCAGGCTGTTGGCCTTCTGGATGCGGTACTCCCTAATCTGCCCATGGGCCACGCGGTTCCCGATGTACAGGATCGCCTCCTCGACAGTCTCTATCCTACCGGCAGCTTCAAAGGACTGCTCGAGTTGCTCCTGTATCCTCGGTTCTGGTGAGACCGCCTCGGCTATATCCTTATCAGACTCCAAACCGAGAGCCCTCATCAAGACGACGAAGGGTATCTCAGCCGGAACACCCGGCATCGAGACGTACATCGCCCCGTTCGACTTCATCCGCAGCTCTATCCTAGCTCTGAAGCCCACGGTTGTAGAGAAAACCTTGGCCACATAGACAGGGTTGGCGCCCCTGGTGTCGACGTCGACGAGTATTCGATTTGGAGCTAGGTCCTCTAAGGCTACTATGACTCGCTCAGAACCGTTTATTATGAAGTATCCACCCGGATCCTCAGGATCCTCGCCTTGCTTGATGAGTTCCTCCCTTGAGAGGTTTGAGAGTAGGCAGTACCTAGACTTCAACATGGTCGGTATGTCGCCGATGTATACGAGCTCCCTGTCAACTTCCTCCCCGTCCACGACCGTTATCATCTCCAGGGAGAGGGGCATCGCGTAGGTTAGGTTCCTCAACCTGGCCTCCATCGGGTATACTATGTGGTGGGTTCCATCAACCTCGGTTATGTATGGTTCACGGATAACCTCGTTACGCTCAACCTCGCGGATTATCTCAATACAGCCGAACTTGACCTTGTAGGGTCCCTCCGGAACCTCTATCGGAATCTCGCCGACCTCATCAACGATCTCCTGGAGGCCGTGTTCAATGAAGTCATTATAGGAGTCGAGGTGCTGCCTGACCAGACCCTTCTCGTCGAAGAAGGCCTTCAAGAGGATGAAGGCATCCTCTGAGCTATACAAACTTTAAAACCCTCCATACCCTCCACTAATCAACATCCATATACCTTTAAGTGACCATCCCCTCATTTGACTCCCCATCTTGGAAGGTCTCTTTCCCATATACCCTAAGATGGAGTTCTCAGATAACCTCAACACCTCATGAAGCTGAAAGT
>QMYL01000118.1 GCA_003662645.1 Candidatus Bathyarchaeota archaeon | reverse complement strand
GGTCCGGCCACGTATGCCCATGGAATAGGCCTACATCCCCGACGATCACCCCCCTGGGCGGCCCGATCTTGACGAACTCTGGTAGGAGTGGTTCTAGGTTCCCGTCGTGGTTTCCGGGTATAACCTCAACTTCGCCGATGTAGCCTTGGATATGCTCGAAGAACCTAGGCACGTCGCGCCACTCCTCCATCTCTATCTTTGCGATTGTGTGTTTCACGTCGCCTAGGATTAGGAGTCTATCCGGCTCCTCCATCCTGATTATCTCGACGAGTCTCTTGAGAAGTTTGGGGGTCTGGGATGGTACATGGACTCCCTCCTCGGCTAGGGATACCTCCCATCCGATGTGGAGGTCGGCTATAACTAGAACCCTCTCTCCCTCTCCCTCTAGGAGGAGGGCTTGGTGGGGCCTTACCGGTGTGAGTTGGACCTCTCCGGTTGACATTTTTGGACATTCCTGATGTTAACGTAGTAGGGAGGCTATCTGGTTGAAGAGCTCGGTGTTCGCGGCCGCTATCAGGGAGAACCTCTCCAGCCTCGTCAACTGGACATTATCAAGAGGCTCCCCGTTCGGCTTCAGGATCACCCCGCTGGCTTCCTTGATTATTAGGGTTGCCGCAGCTATATCTGTCGTCCGTATCATCCTCCTCACATCGACGTAGGCGTCGAGTTGCCCCGATGCTACATGGCATATCTCCAGGGCCCCGGAACCAAGCGACCTCACACTCTTCGCCTCCTTCAGGACTGGTACAACCCTATCTATGTTTCCCGGGCTCCTAGAGAGCTCGACGCTTATCACAGCCTTGTTTAGAACCCTCACATCTGAGGGCTGTATATCTGCGTCGTTGTATTTGGCTCCTCCACCCTTCTCGGCTGTGTATACTCCTCCATCGTCGAGTCTCATGACGACGGCCGCCTCTACATCGTTGAACTTGTCGGTTGGTGAGGCCGCTATCGAGGTTGAGATGAAGTTTATGCCCCTAACAGCGTTCGTTGTGCCATCTACGCTGTCGAGGATCAGGTATACCTCGGGTTCACCCTCCCCGATCCTCTTAACACCGCTCTCCTCACTCACTAAGACGCATGGGATGCTGCTCCTATCCACGTACTCCACCACCGCACGCTCGGCTACGATATCTATATACTTGGAGAAGCCGCCTCCAGCCCCCAGACCGACGACCTCACCCGACTCCCTGCTCCCGATGAGAGGTTTAATAGCCCTACGGACCTCTGCGGCCGCATCCTTGAGTACGCTGAGCCATCCTCCCCTCATTTTGGATCTTACACCACACCTACTATCGGCGGGGCGTGGATTTAATAGTTACCCAACCAGTGAGGTATACTGTTAAGATAACGGGTTCCTCAGCCTGTCTCTCCGTTCTTAATCCTTTGTTAAACAAAGAGAAAAAGTTATTGTTAAACAATTCAGGGGCTTGGAGCTCTCATCTGGAGCCTCAAAAAGAAACTTTATTAAGACTCAAGAGGCAGATCCCCTAAACCTTATCTTAACAGTATCCCAGTGAGGATGTCTTGGAAGCATTTTCCGGAGGTTTAGGCGGTTCTGTTCAGGATGTTTATGAGTTGTGGTAGGGCGGTTATCTCGTAGTCGGGTTTGATTGGGCCTTGTGGGGTGTTATCCCTATTCAACCATACGGCCGTTATACCCATGGATTTGGCTCCCGCAATGTCCGTCTGGAGTAGGTCGCCGACGTGGATGACCTCTTGGGGTTTGACTCCCAGCTCCTTCAAGGCCCTCTCGAAGATGACCCTGTGGGGTTTGTTGAAGCCGACCTCGTCGGAGAAGACCGTTGAGTCGAAGAACTCCAGTATCTGGAGCCTCTTTAGGAGCCTCCTCATCACCCGGCCGGGGGTTATCCCCGTGTCTGAGATTATGCCCATTAGGTATCTGCCTTTCAGGGAGTTTAGGGTCTCCTCAACCCCGTCGAGTAGGGGTGGAGGTTTCTCTAGGATCGCCTCCTCGAACCTCTTCGTTATCGTGGCCATCATCTCCGGGGTTAACTTCACATTCAGCCTCCTCAGGATGTAATCTATCCTCTCCTCAGCTGGTACGTGGCGGTTGTTCTCTTCCATGGTTACCCTGTGTGCATACTCGTGGGATGAGTTGTAGGCTTCATATACATCCTCGTAGGTCCTTATGTAGCCCCTCTGCAGTAGGAGGTTATGTAGGTATCTAACTCTCAAGTCGACGTATTCCCCCTCTGAGATTAGGGTGTTCCATAGGTCGAAGGTTACGGCCCTTATCCTCAAGTCGGAGCACCCTTCAAGCTAACTAATCCATCCCTCTATCTCTCTAAACTGAAGGCCTTCTTCGCTATCGGTCTCTCCCTAACCTCGTGGATCAGCATCTCCACCCTACCGCCGAGGCCTATGACCCCTCCCTCCTTGAAGAGCTCTAGGGCCCTCTCCAGCTTGGATGATCTCTCGGCGTATATCGTTAGTAGGGGGTCGCCCCTCTTTATTGAGTCCCCAACCTTCTTGTGGAGGAGTATCCCCGCACCTTTATCTTTAGGTGCACCAGCCAACCTCGCCACCTCAACGAGGTTTGTGTTGTCTATCCATAGGACGTAACCGTCCACCTCAGAACGGACTGTCAACCTCTCATCCCCAACCTCGATGTCATCCGGTTTTATCTCTGGGTCTCCACCTTGGGCTTCGATTATCTCCCTCATCTTCTCCTCGGCCTTCCCGGTTCTGAGGGTCTCCACGGCCAGCTCCTTTGAGTTTTCTATCCCACCCATCCCTAGGAGTATGCCGGCTATATCGGTGGCCTTGTCTATTAGGTCTAGGGGTTGTCTGTCCCCCATCAGGACGCTCAGGGCCTCTCGGGCTTCTAGGGCTGGACCTATCGCGTATCCGACTGGTTGCTCCCCGTAGGTTACGGCGCACTGGACCCTTATGCCCAGCCTTCTGCCGAGTTCTATGAAGTCCTTCGCTAGGAGGTCTGCCTCCCCTATCGTCTTTACCTTCGTCCCCCTACCGCAGGGTATATCGATCACGAGCAACTCCGCGCCCACGGCCTTCTTCTTGCTCATGATTGATGGTAGTAGTAGGGGGTCGATCGAGAGTGGATGCTCAACTTTGACGAATATGTCATCCGCTGGCGCCAGGTAGAGTGAGCCTCCCCAGACCACGCATCCGTTGGTCCTCTCAACAACCTCGCGCATCTCGTCTATGCTTAACCCGACCGGCATCAGGACCTCAGCCCTATCAGCAGTTCCAGCGGCTGATGTTATGGCCCTTGATGATGACTTTGGTATGGTCATCCCACATGATGCTACTATTGGGACGACGAGTAGTGTGGTCTTGTCCCCCGGGACTCCTCCTATCGAGTGCTTGTCGACTATCGGGGATCTATCCAGCTTCAGCGTGTTGCCTGTCTCAACCATGGCTAGGGAGAGGCTTGTCGCCTCGTCTAGGTCGAGTCCGAAGCTGTGTAGGGCTGTGACGAAGGCTGCTATCTCTATCTCGCTCAGGTTTCCCTCCACGACGTCTTTGACTATCTCCAGTATCTCCTCGTAGGTTAGCTTTCTACCTCTGAGTTTATGCCTTATGAAGTAGACTGATGTTGGGAAGGGCGCTGGCTCGATATTCACATGGACGCCCTCCTTCTCGAGTTGGAGAGCCCTCCTAACCTCCTCGTAGATTATCACGGTTCCCTCCTCGATCAGCTTCGTGGCGGTGTTCACTATGGCTGTAACCTCCCTATCTCCGAAGCCAACCCTGACCCTACCTAGACTTGACACCCCCAGGTCTTCGGCGTCCTCCTTGTTCAGGATTATAACCGACTTCCCGCCAGCTTCCAAGCCTAGAAACCTGACTTTAAACTTCATGATGCCACCTCTCGACGAGCGTTAAGGGATTATCTGTTCTGGTATAAATAAGGATGAGCGGTTGAGGATTTAAGGATTTAAGCCCAACCGCTGAGGATGCTTGGTGATAGAAAGATTATTAAGCCTCCTGTCCGGTTAATTATCCCCTCAAACTTGGGGGATCGATCCTAAATGGCTGATAAGGTTGTAAATCCTGCTCCTTTGGGTTTGATGGGTTTCGGCCTCACAACCATACTCCTAAACTTGGTCAACGCCGGGTTGATAGGAATCGACGCCTTGGGGGTTATACTGCCGATGGGAATCTTCTACGGCGGGCTCGCCCAGGTTGTCGCTGGACTGCTTGAGGCGAGGCAGGGTAACACCTTTGGAGCTACAGCGTTCACATCTTACGGATTGTTCTGGTTCTCCTTCGTGGCTGTCAACTTCCTCCCAGCCTT
>QMYL01000117.1 GCA_003662645.1 Candidatus Bathyarchaeota archaeon | reverse complement strand
GACTATTAAGCCTGAGGCATCTATAACCCTCCTAGCCCTACCTGGCGGTATGCTCCTCTCAACGGCCTCAACCCTGCCCATCGATACAGCTACATCCATCTCCTCATGGATTTGCTGGGCCGGATCTATGAGCGTACCTCCCTTAATGACCAGATCATATGCGTACTCCATGTCCCCAACCTCAACCTAGGAGTGTCGGGTACTAACTTAATCTTTTCACTTATCAATGGTAAAGATTATAGTTGTATAGTTCTAAGTCTTCGTTGGAGGTGTCTGGTTTGGGTTTAATAGATATACACGCCCATGTGAGGAGGATACCGGGTCCACCTCATATGGGCAAGCATTACCCAACCCCGGAGCAGCTGATCAGGATATATGATAAGTTGGGGATAGAGAAGGGAGTACTACTGCCGGCAGTGAATCCAGAGTGTGCCTACGTTCCCCAGTCTAATGAAGATGTAATTGAGATGGCTGAGAGGTATCCCGATAGATTCATCCCCTTCTGCAACGTCGATCCAAGAGCCATGACGAACTCTCCGGATGCGCCGTTGGGTGAGATCCTCAGGTATTACCGTGACCGTGGATGTAAGGGTGTAGGGGAGGTCTGCGCCAACCTGCCCTTCCTGAACCCTCTCGTCCAGAACCTCTTCAGGCATGTTCAGGATGTGGGTCTCCCATTAACCTTCCACATAGCCCCGCAGATAGGTGGAGCCTACGGCCTATACGACGATCCGGGGTTACCTCAGCTGGAGCGCTCCCTACAACTTTTCCCCAAGCTCAAGTTTCTGGGCCACTCACAACCCTTCTGGGCCGAGATAGGTAGGCTTGAGACCCCGGCCGACCGCTACGGGTATCCTAAGTATCCTGTAAGGGAGGAGGGTGTAGTCCCGAAGTTGATGCGTCGATACCCGAACCTGTATGGAGATCTCTCAGCCCGCAGCGGATACAACGCCTTGGCTAGGGACCCGGAGTACGCTGTTAAGTTCCTGAACGAGTTTAAGGATAGGCTTCTATTCGGGACTGACATAACATCCCCGGATACTCCAACCCCGCTGGTTGACTTCCTCTCGAAGTTATATAGGGATGGTAGGATAAGCGAGAGCGTCTACTACAAGGTTACGAGGGGGAACGCGGTCAAGCTGTTAGGCTTAGATGAATGATTTGGGCGTAGATGTGAGTCTTCTCCTTTTATCCTATGATAGAACCTCGTTATGGACGATTGGTCTAGACGTCCAGTTCATAACCGTTTAAAATCCACCAACTTCTCACGCTATAATTGACCGGTTTACCGGTTTAGGTATCCGAATTGTTGAGTGGAAGTAGAGGCCTAAAGCGTCCAAGGTTGAGGAGTCTGCTCTTAATCTCCCTACTAATAGCCATAATAGCCTCATCCTACATGGCGCAGGAGGTTCAGATCCGCCAGCCCCTAACAAACTTCTCAGTGGTTCCCAGACCCTTCCTCAACTACTCAACTATGGAGTTCAAGCAGGTGTCGATGGTTAGGGATGTCTGGAATGAGAGCTTCGAGTATCCAACCAGCAGCCAGAACCACTACTGGTACTCAGGGGTAGGAACGGTCACCGGAGGGGCCACCAGCCTAAACGACACGCTTGATCCAGGCTTCGAGGAGGTCTCCAGCACAGGCTCAAACCCGAACGTTAACCTGCCCTCATGGTTCGCCGTCGGGGACTTCAACGATGCAACCGTTAGAGTTCGCAGGTCGTCAACTCTAAGCTATGACCAGACCTACTCAGCCCTAGTCGAGACCAGATACACAAATACGTCAGCTATAGACTACGAGTTCACCTGGGAGACCCCTATAACCGTCTACGACTCCTGCGGGTATGATGGGGACAACCTCCCCGACAACACGATAGATGACTCCACGACAAGCCAGTGGGAGCACGACGAGACCGAGACCCACTGGATAATATACGACCTAAACCAGAGCTATGTGGTTAGAGCCGTCAGGGTCTACTGTGGAACCTACAGACTGAAGGACGTGAACGTCTACGTATCAGATAACCCCTCAGACTTCGGTCAGCCCGTTGTAGAGCTGTGGGATCCCCCAAGTAGCGGGTGGAACGTAAGTCCCGAGTTCATCAAGAAGGGTAGATACATAAAGCTTGAGTTTGACACGACAAGGTCTGATGGGTGGCTATACAACACCTTCTACGAGTTCGACGCAAAGATACAGACGACGATAAAGGGGCACGTTAAGGGGGGCATAAAGACCATAGATGACTACTTCGTCAAGACTACCCCGGTCAACTTATACGAAAACCCAACCTTCTCTCTCCACTTCCTAGTGGATGAGGCTGATCCCGGAAGCGGCTCCTGCGACGCATACTACCTACGGATAGAGCTTGGGTTGAACAATGAGTCGACTATCCTGAGCATAATTTACATAGTCCCTGTTACGCCGGTCGGTTCCCCATCCCCAAGCCACTTCACGAACACGACGACGGAGAAGTACATCTATGGGGCCTCAACGGTCTCAACCTTGGACGCTTGGACCTCGCTCTCCCGGAATGTCACAAGTGACTACCAGAGCCTATGGGGAACCCTAGACAACGCAACAATCGTGTGGATAAGGATCGAGAATGACCTTTACAACCCAGTCACGGACTCGGAGAGTAATGGACCCATAATGAAGGTCTACTACGACGCGGCGTCCCTTGTAATCTCCACGGATGAGGAGGAGTTACCCAACGGAAGCTTCGAAGCGCCCGGTTGGAGGTTGATACAGAGCAATAAGATGTCATCCCTAAACTACACTAAGGATTCATCGGAGAGTATAGATGGGACCACAAGCTACTACATGGACGTAACGAGCGATACGAGCGGGACTGAGAGCGGCTCCACCTTCAGCGTTACAAAGCACTGCGTGGTCGGTATAGGTGAATCGAGCTTCATAAGGGAGGCGAACGACTCCCAAACACTACGCATACACGCATACATAAAGGTTGTCAACATGGCCAATGTATCAAACACCTTATACAGCTTCGTCGGTTTGAGGGTTAGATTTAAGGAGCTGGAGTTTCCATACGACACCTACGACCTCTACTACTGCATCATGCTTAGGGGTTCACCGCCATCCGGCTCATCATCCGAGAAATATATAGAGCTAGTCAAGAGCACGAACCTCCAGACCGGGGTTTGGTATGGGATAACGAGGAACCCGATGGCTGATGGCGGATGGACCAACGTCAAGATAGTCCAGATAGGGATGGTCGTCGCCTTATACTTCGGCTCAACCTCCTCAACCGAGGAGGTTAACGTCGTCGCACGCTACGACCAGATACAACTCCTCCTATCAACAGGGAGCTCAACGCTAGAGGAGACTGGGCTCGCCGAACGCTCCACCACCTACACCCTCCATGGGAACTATTCCTTGAAGCTGAATGTGACCCAAGGTTACAGCTTCGCAGGGTATGAGACTGGAGCAGAGAACGAGAATAACACCTACTACGTGGCCTTCCCAAAGTACCTAAACTTCTCGGCTTACTACCTGATTGAGTCCTACGGTGGGGATATAACGATCCAGATATCCCTTGGGATAGATGATGGGCCCGTGTATGGTGATGGATACATCTGGGAGCTCATCTACTACTACGGTTCACCATCGGGTGTAAGCCCCATCTTCTCACCATCGGTCTCAACCGAGATAATACAGATCTCTCCATCAGTCACAACGTCAACTTGGGTCCGCCTATTAAGGAACTGGACCCTAGACCTCCCGGAGAGCTGGACATACTACAACCCTAGGGTTGAGGCTGTCGGGTTGAAGGTCTGGTGTTCGGGTGAAGCCTCAACCTACTGGGATCTCGTAGCCTTCTACGGAGCCTGGAAAGGCGTTAGGAAGGTCATAGAGCTAGAGTCTAGGAACGACTTGTACGTCAGGAAGCTGAATGTCACCGACTTCTGGACTGTGAGCGGCGACCAACCTGGAGGTGTGAACGACTTCGTCGATAATAGGAGTAACGTAGATAACAGCCCAGACGTAGGGGAACACAGCAACTTCACAGCTATGAAGCACGGTCCGGACTACGTATACGACGTATTAACAGAAGGCTACAGGGAGCTCTACTCTAGCCAGGACTATGTGGACAGGAGGAGCGATGTCGACGGACGGCCTGACAGGGGTACTCATAGCGACTTCACAGCTATGCAGTATGGCCCAGACTCCATATTCGATGTCTTAGCTGAGGAGGATAGGGGGCCAGGCAACGACTCCCAGAATTATGTTGACCAGATGAGCAACGAGGACGGTAGTCCTGACAGGGGTACTCATAGTAACTTT
>QMYL01000116.1 GCA_003662645.1 Candidatus Bathyarchaeota archaeon | reverse complement strand
GATTACCCTCCTCTTTATCTTCGTTGAACTGTTCAGCTCGTCCTCGCTGAACCTCCCTATCCTCACAACTTTTATGGGTAACTTCCTATCCGCTATGTACCTGCGCAGTCTCTCCTCAATCTCCGCTTGGTCGTAGCCGACGGCGATTATATCCGGTTTTATCTTCTCTATAGTCCTCTCCATATCCATATCCTCATAGCCCAGTATGGCCTCGTCGACTACCTTTAAGGCTTCAATAACAGCCCTCCTCTGGTTCTCCGGGATTATTGGCCTGCTACCCTTCAACCTCTCCACGGTTGAGTCTCTAGCCACCACAACGACGAGCTTAGCGTCTTCACCCCCGGCCCTCTTGGCCTCCGTTAGGTAGTAGACGTGTCCATAGTGCAGGAGGTCGAAGGTTCCCGTAGCCAGGACGACCTTCCTTCTCTCGCCATCCATCTCATACGCAACCTTCTAGTTTATGCTTCGCCTACCACTCGAACTCGGCGAGGCCGAGCATCCTTAAGGCGTCCAGCAGACCCTCACAGTAGGCGACGGACGCCAAGCTCACTTCAAATCTCTCCTTATCAAAATAAAACTTTGCGTCTTCTAGGTACCTTTTGGCCTCCTCTAGGACTTTCCTGACGTGGTCGTGGTTCAGCCTTGGGACGCCTCCAGTTAACTTGACCTCTCCTAGGACTCTCTCGGTCTTCATTATGTACTTTGAGGCAACCTCCTTGACGCTCATCTAACCATCCCCCTAACCTCCTCCGGCGCTCCGGCGAGGTTTATCAAGGCTTCCGCCTCCATGAAGTGGAGCCTCTCCGAGGGTATTATAAGCGTATGGGGGGCTGGTCCAAAGTTGTATTGAAGTAGCTCCTTAACGTAGCTGGCCTTGACCCTCACATCTTTTGATCCAGCTCTGGCTATGCCGACCGCTAGGCTCTCATCGGTGAGAGTCTCCTCCCCCCTTTTCTCCTCAAGGTTTAGGAGTATCCTTAAAGCTTCACTTATCGTCATGAACCTCTCCTCCTCAGCCCTGATATCGAGGAAGCATAGGGTGTGGAGTTCCCTCGCCTTGTTCTCCTTTATGACATCGTATGGGGTCTCGGATATGCGGCCTTTATAGGGGAACGGTATCGTAACGCTCTTCCCAAACCTGTAGTTCTGTAGTCCAGAGAGACCTATGGCTGCGGATAATATTGAGGCGCCATGGATTATCCTGGTTCTTATCCCCCGTTTCTCGGCCCTTATTCTTAGGTCGATATGTGTGGTTGCGATTAGGGGATCTCCGGGAACGAGGAGGACGACTCTCCCCCTCTCAGCCCCTTCAAGTATAACTTTACCACCCTCATCCTCAAGAACCCTCCTGGATACGGACGTGACTTTCCTACCTATGAACCTCTCAAACCTTCCGATGGAGAAGCCGCCCATTAGGCTCGTATACAACTCAATGTAGACTTGGTCCGCCCCCCTCACAGCCTCGAGGCCCTTAAGCGATATATCACCCTCATCGAAGAGGCCTAAACCCACAAAGATGAGCTCACCCAAAGGGACCTCCCTCCGACAGACCTCCATACTGAAAAGAGGATGTTGAAACGGAGATATAAAGGAGGTGAAGGGGATGGTTATGGTTTAACCGTTGCCTCTTTTCACTTCTTGTGGCGTTCAAAGAAGCGTTTCATCCTTTCAACGGCTTCTGATATGACCTCTAGGCTTGTCGCGTAGGATATCCTTATGTGGCTCTCTCCATATTCCCCGAAGACCGTCCCCGGGGTTGTGCACACCCCCTCCTCCTCTAGGAGCCTCATGCTGACATCTACGCTGGACATACCGGTGTCCGGCAGCCTTGGGAAGGTGTAGAATGCACCCTTCGGTTTTGGGCAGTAGACACCATCGATCTCGTTCAACCTCTCGACTATGAAACGCCTCCTCCGGTCATACTCCTTCACCATATCCTCAACGCAATCTTGGGGTCCCCTTAAAGCCGTTACGCCGGCCTTCTGGATGAAGCTTGATGGACACGTTGTGGTGGTCTGCTGTATCTTGTTCATCGCATCTATTATCGTCTTGTTCGCTGCCGCGTAGCCGAGCCTCCAGCCGGTCATGGCGTAGGTCTTACTGAAGCCATTTACGGTTATTACCCTATCCCTCGTGTTGTCGAGTGAAGCTATGCTCTTAACCTCGACGCCGTCGTAGGTTATCCTATCGTATATCTCATCTGACAGTATGAGAAGGTTGTGGTCTTCGGCTATATCGGCTATCGCTTTCAGGTTCTCAACGCTCAAGACCCCACCGGTCGGGTTATTCGGTGAGGAGAGTATTATCATCCTACTCCTATCGGTTATCCTACCCTTCAGCTCCTCCTCGTCTAGGGTATACGTCTCGCCGCAGGGAACCTCGATAACCTTCGCCCCCGCGAACTCAGCGCATGTGAAGTGGGTTGGCCATGTTGGGGATAGGGCTAGAACCTCATCACCGGGGTTCAGTGTGGCCATGCATGCGCAGTATATGGCGTGTTTGGCTCCTGGAGTCACTATTATCTCAGTGTTGGGGTCTGCCTCGACCCCCCTCCTCTTTAAGTCCTCCGATATCGCCTCCCTCAGTTCTAGTATTCCCCTGCTGGAGGTGTAGTGCGTGAACCCCCCCTTCATGGCTTCGTAGGCGGCCTCTACTATATGCCTTGGGGTGTCAAAGTTTGGTTCACCAATCTCCAGGTGTAGTATCCTCCTCCCCCTCTCGGCAAGCTGCCTGGCTTTCTCAGCCATGGCCATAGTCCCGGATGGCTTAAGTAGACTCATCCTCTCAGCTAGCATAGCCCCCACAACCATCGTTAAGAACATTGGATAATTGTCCCGGATGGGTTATAAATGAAGCGCTCACTTCCCGATTATCCTCATCAAGGTTGGGAAGCGTTCTCTCTCCCTGTGGGGGAGGTGTATGGCCTTGACGAACTCATCTTGGAAGTCTGGGTCCACTCCCAGCTCAACATACTCTACCCGTTCAGATAGGGATTCAGCCAGGGCCCTAACGTCGGTTGAGAGTAGAGCCATCCTAGCCCCTGAGCCAGCTGTGTTCCCGACGAACTTCACACGGTTTAGGGGTACGTCGGGGTACATGCCTATCATCCTCGCGCTCTGTGGGTCTATGTAGTTCCCGAAGGCTCCAGCTATGAATATGCGCTTTATATCGAGAGGCTTCAGGTTCATGTGCCTCATCAATATTGATATCCCCGTGTAGACGGCTGCCTTCGCGAGCTGGATCTCCCTTATATCGTTCTGGGTTACGACTATATCCTTCCCCGTCGCTGTCTCGTCGCCCCACGCTATGACGAACTCCTTGTACGGTGCGCCCTCACGACGTCTGAGCCTCGGAGTATCCACGTCTGGGTTGAAGCTCCCATTCCAGCCTATTATACCGGTCCTCAACATCTCGGCAACCGCGTCGATCACAGCTGACCCACATAGACCTGAGGGCTTAACGTCCCCTATGGTCTTATAGGTGACATCTAGAGTTTCAGGGTTTATCCAGATCCTCTCTATGGCTCCAGTTGCGGCTCTCATCCCATGCGTTATGTGGGCCCCCTCGAAGGCTGGCCCGGATGCACAGGAGCACGCCATTATCTGATCCTTGTTTCCCAGGGCTATCTCGGTGTTCGTTCCTATATCTATGACCATGGCGTAGTCTTCCATCTCGTGCAGCCCAGTTGCTATTATGTCGGCTATCGCATCGGCGCCGACGAAGCCGGCTATGGTTGGTAGAACGTGGACGTAGGCCCCTCTGTTCATCTTCACGCCTAGGTCTTTAGCCCTAACATCCACGGATGAGTGGAGGACGGCTGGGTACGGGGATAGTGAGACGTACTTTGGGGTTACGTTCAGGAATATATGGTGCATCGCTGTGTTACCCACGGCGGTCATATCATGTATATCGCTTGGTTTTATCCCAACCTTGCCGCATACCTCATCTATCAGCTCGTTTACGGCCCCAACCACAACGTTGTGGAGGCGTTCGAGGTTTTCTTCACCCTCCATGATGTAGAGGATCCTTGAGATAACATCCTCGCCGTAGGATATCTGTGGGTTCATGGTGGAGGCTGAGGCTAAAACCCTACCATCATTGAGGTCGAGCAGGTATAAGGCCAGCTTGGTCGTCCCAATATCCACGGCTACGCCGTAAGGCGGTTTGTCTCTAACCCCGGGGTAGACGGCTATAACCTCACGGTTCATCCAGAGAATCGCTGTGATCACCCATTCTCCTTCCCTCAAAACCCTTGGAATATTCCTTAAGGCTTCGTAGCTTATGGTCGGTCTAAAGCCCACCTTTAATTCTATCGCGTCTAATAGCCT
>QMYL01000115.1 GCA_003662645.1 Candidatus Bathyarchaeota archaeon | reverse complement strand
TGAGTATTCAGCGAACTTAGCCAAGGCTTGGGTTATCCTATTCCACTCATCTTCGGCTCCAAGCTCATACACAACCCAGCCGACAAAGCCGGTAGCCTTCTTCTCCCTCATATAGGCTATTGTGGTCTCAAGCCTATACTTCAAAACCCCAACATTCCTCGACAGCCAACCCATATACTCCCCAACCTCCCCGTCAGTGAACTTCCTCCCATCAGAGAAACTATTCCACAACCTAATCAAGTTCATAAAGACCTTAACTGGCTCAGGAAACATATAATGGTAATCCGCTCCGAGAACAGCCAAGTAGGTTGGCGTAATAAACCTTAAGCTGATGAGATCTGCAGGCTCTCCGAAACCATCCAGAATATCATCATAACTCTCTGATCTAACCCTGACAGCATCAATTCTAAACTTGACATCATATATGAGAAGATCACCGCCATTAGATAGATACTTAAGAAAGAGAGATGCCAAATCGTCATCCAAAAACCTAAAACTGACCCTGCAAGGTTTAGTCTCGTCGAGAACATACTTATCTTCAACGCGACCCTTACTCCTGAACCTAATGGGAGTAACAGAATAAGGCTTAACTTTATTCGGCTCATGAAGCGAAGCCGACACTGAAGGATCGACAAGCCGTAAAAGATGTAGCAACAACCCCCTCGCAACATAACCAGTAAATAAAGGAAACAGAACAGAATTCTCAGCGGACAGCTCCAATGAAAACTCAACAGGCAACGCTACGAATCCCCATGAACAAAAAATAAGAAGACAAAAATATAATTTAGCCTCAGCTCCTTATCTGACTCAAATATTGCCCGCTCTTGGCTTAACCTTAGCGGCGGCATGAGGGCCTCAATACTTGAAACCCTATACCGGTGCTCTTCTTCTAAGGTTTGAATGTAAGGTTGAGTGGAGCTAGAGGCCTTACAAGGTTGTCTTCTTCCTTATTAAAACTTTTGAGGACCAGCAGGCTGTTTAGGGGGAAACTGAAGACTGGCTAAGTTTCTCGGACGTCTTCTAAAGTATCTAAATTATCAAAGAGTACATCTCATAAAAGGCTTAGAAGGCTTTTTTTGAGGCAGGGGGCTTGTGGAGATGAGAAGCGTCGGCAAGAGAGTTGTATAAGAGCATGTGAGGGAGCTGGTGTCTACGCTTAGAGTTTAAACAACCCTTACTTGTAAGCTTCGCAGTATTTTCGGACTTCGCAGTATCCACATTTCCTAGGTGATGCAGGTTTTGGTATGGTTTCGTTGTTTATTAGGCTTCTTATGTTCTGGAGTTCCGCCATTAAGGTTTTCTTATCCCTCCATGTTATCGGTGTGTGTACGCTCTTCCTCTGCTTCGCGAACCTCACGACGGCCCTTCTAACGTTTGTGTTAAATTGTTTGTCGAGCAGTATTGCGTATGCTGTCAGTTGCTTCTTGTAGTGTTTCTGGATGGTAGAGATGTCTGTGTACTTCACGTCAACAGGGATGACCTCCCCCGATTTGAGTATGACAGTCTGGTCAACCTCCCCCTCAAGCCCTAGCTCCTCGTCGAACAGGTATAATCCCTCGATTACCTCGGCGATCTCGCCCCTCTCGAACCCGTAAAGAGTCTTCCTTCGCGCCATCAGTTTCCCCTCCGCCTCGTCCACCTCCCTACCGCGCTCCATCTTACGCCTGGCAGGGGCTGGAACCCCTAGAACTTTAAGGAAGTAGAGCTTGCGCTTGCAGTAGTAGTACTGTGATATATCCCAGGCTGATATGACCGGTTTACCACCTGAGGTGGAACCCCTCATATCGCGGCACCTCACCTCTGAGGTACTTAGCCACCTTAACCGCCTGAAAGTGTATTATGTCGCACCACCTCCGCCTTCGACCCTTATACCACTGGTACTTCTCAAATCTTTCTAGGATCTTGACGGCGAGCTTCCTCCTGACGGTTTCCCCGAGGAGGCACTTGCCGCCCTCGAACGTGAAGTCTCCCGTGGAGACCGCACGCTTGGTGATCAAGCCTATGACGACCTTGTCTACGAGTTGCTGCCTGAACTCCTCCATCAAGTCGAGGACGAGGCTTGGCCTTCCCGGCCTGTCCACGTGTAGGAAGCCTCCGTATGGGTCGAGGCCCGCGTAGTGTACGCCCCTCCAAGCCTCTCCTTCCAGGATGCTGTACCCGTAGTTTAGCATTGCGTTCACGGGGTCCTCAGCCCCCCTCCCGCTCCTCCCCTCGAACCCGAACTCATCCGGTATAACTTTGGAGACGGCTGCCCAGTATCTCTTTGAGGCCGCGGCTTCAACCGCCATTATCTCTCCCCTCACGGAGTCTATGGGTTGATCCTCAATCTCCCCTAGGAAGGCTATGTGCCTTTTTATCTCATCTCTCCTCGCCAGTATGAACTCCGCATCCTCCGGATGGGTGTCCCTTCTAGTTTTTGCTAGGGACCCTAAGACCGCACGCTGGTTCTTGAGCTTTGCGTACACGAACTGCTTTGAGAGGTGGCCGCTCCTCGCGTCCTCGTACGCCTTGTACTGCTCCCTCCTCGTTTTGACGGTGCGCATCATGGCTGAGGAAAGCCGTATGACCGTTCTGCCGCGTCTGTCTATGGCTATCACGTCTACTCCATGCCTGCCGAGGAGTCTGAGGGCGTCGAACGTTATTGAACCCCTACCCGTTATGACTATCTGCCTTAAGTTCTCAGGTACAACTCTGCGGACTACCTTCCCCTTCTCCTTCACGATTATCTGGTTTTCGTGTCGAGACACTGTCTTACCGTACCCGTCTATTAAGAGCCTCCTCAACTCCTGCACACTCCAAGGTACATGCAGTCTTTGAAGCACTCCTTCGGGATTCCGGGATCCATCTTCATGGCCACAAGCCTCGCCTTTTCATCTCTCTCCTCTATCCACCAGCTTCTCAGGTCGTCGTCTATGTAGAACATGTCTCTCTTGACGACGAGTCTGTCTCCATGGAATTTAACGTAGACCACGCATCCCACATCCACCGGAACCTCGTAGACACTCTCGAAGACCAGCGCATATCCTGTTGGGAACAGTCTGTACCACTCGTATTCTTCGTCACTCACCTTTACGTCGAAGACTATGTTCCTGAGGTAGTCGTAGCAGTCCACGGCGAGGAGTCCTGAAAGGCCGAGGAGCTCCCCTGATATTCTATGGTTCACGAGGAAGGGTAGCGCGGTCGCCATCACGCTGTCTTCCGAGGCGTAGGGTTGTCTGCTCATGGCTTCCATGAACTTGCTCTTACACATGGCCTCAACATACTCCCAGACGAACCTTGTAAGGCTCTTGACACGCTCGAATCTTCGCTTCACATCCTTGGCCTTAAGGGTCTCTTCGTACCAACTCTCAAAGTTTAGTTTCTTTCCCCTAATGAAGTTCCTTATGACCGTTCTGACGGCTGCGTGGATAGCAGATCCAAGAGCCATTTTCTCGTTTACGATCCCCCGCTTCTCCTCCACCATGTAGAGGTAGGCGTCTCTAGCCGTCGGGCAGTACTTGGAGCAGACAAGGAACATCGGTATCCTGACGTTGTAGTCCGGCTTTAGCGGAGGAACGTGCCAACTCCAGCCTCTAAGGCTTTGGTCCACGGGGTTCTCCCTTGCGAGGGGCAGTATTTTGTTTATTAGGAGCTTGTACTCTACCTCGGATAGGAAGAACATAGTTAGACCACTTCCACCTCGCTCTCCTCGACTATCGAGACAGGTTTCGCAGAGATTATCTTGCAAAGCCTAACGCATCTGTTGCAGAGAGGCACTATGTAGACGCTTTCCCTCTCCTCTCGTATAAACTTCCTAACCTCTATCGCCAACAGATGCCTGTCATGCGGATTTATGTCCCCGATAAAGCCGCTGTACTGAATTCTACGTAGGCCATAACTCCTGAGGTGGTCCCTAAGCCTGCTCCTCCTCTTATCGTCAGATAAATCGTAAAACACGAGCGTCCTCAAGTAGAACACCGAAAACAACCTTAGTGGAACAAAACTTTAAGTATTACGCTTATGAAAAACGTGCACATCCCCCAAAATACAATAAACAAGGGTGAGAGAAAACTGCTCGGGAAACCGGCCACAGAAAAAACCTCGTCATAATTACAATGATTGCAAATTCCAGCGCCGAAATAACTTGAGAAAGGAAAAAACAACAAACAATATTATTCAAATTTTTGAAACAAACCCAAAAAGACACTGATTAATCATGCGGACATATTTATAAGCAAACGAAGCAGTCACCAATATTCACATGAAGCAACCTCAAAGAGAAGCGTAACAAAACCTATAAATCCCAAAACACATAATAACTAAACGGTTTCAGAGAAAAATCCCATATAGAGGGAATTGAAAG
>QMYL01000114.1 GCA_003662645.1 Candidatus Bathyarchaeota archaeon | reverse complement strand
CTAGAGGAGGTTATAGATATATTCCACTCCGAGGATGTTGAGGCGACGCCGATAGGCAGGCTCACAGAAGACGGAATATTAAGGATAAGCTACAGGGGGTATGAGGTTGCAAGGCTCGACATAGGCTTCCTCTTCACCCCACCCAAGGTTAGGAGGTACGCCTATTGGAGGAGGAAGAGGATACCGGAACCCCAATTCCCAGAGCCGAAGGACCTAACCAAGTACCTGATGAAGGTTCTAGCGTCACCAAACGTCGCAAGCAAGGAATCCGTCATAAGGACATACGACCACGAGGTAAAAGGGAACACAGTCCTGAAGCCAATCTGCGGTAGGTATGAGGGCCCAAGCGACGCCGCAGTCATAAAGCCCCTAGACAACTCATGGAGGGGCCTAGTGATATCATGCGGGATGAACCCCGAATATGGTAAGATCGACCCCTACTGGATGGCAGCCTCAGCCATAGACGAGGCCCTACGGAACAATACGGCCGTCGGGGGGAGGAGGATAGCTATCCTCGATAACTTCGTCTGGGGAAGCCCGGAGAAACCGGATAGGTTGGGCTCACTATTGAGGGCCTGCAAGGCATGCTACAGATACGCAAAGGGCTTCAAGGTCCCCTTCATATCCGGGAAGGACAGCCTCTACAACGAGTCACCCCTAGGCCCGGTCACGCCAACCCTGCTGATCACGGCGGTCGGAATAATCCCGGATATAAGGAGGGTGGTCTCGATGGATTTGAAGTCTCCTGGAGACCTGATCTACCAGGTGGGGTTAACATACCCAGAACTTGGGGGCTCCGAATATTATAAGGTTAGAGGGCTACTCGGCAGGACGGTCCCGAAGGTTAGGGTTAGAAGGTCGAGGAAGGCCATGCGCGCGCTGATTAAGGCTATGGACGCCGGCTGCGTTAGGGCCTGTCACGACCTATCTGAGGGAGGATTAGCCGTCGCGGCGGCCGAGATGGCCTTCACTGGGGGATACGGCGTGGAGCTGAACCTATCCAAGGTCCCGAGGGTTATGGCCGTCGATAGGAGTGACTACATACTATTCTCGGAGTCGAATGGCAGGTTTCTGGTTGAGGTTCCTGAAAGCTCAAGGGATAGGTTCGAGGAGATCATGGTCGGGGTTCCAGCCTCCCCCATCGGTAGGGTCAGACGGGATAGTACCCTAACTGTCCGAGGCTTGCAGGGTGAGGAGGTCATCCACGCGGGCATAGATGAGTTGAGGGATGTATGGAAGAGCACGCTTGGGGGTTGATGAAGCGTTGGGTAGGGAGGATATCAAGGTCTGCATATTGAGGGTTGGCGGGACCAACTGCGACATGGAGACGAAGAGGGCCGTGGAAGACCTCGGCGTTAAGGCTGATATACTCCACATGAACCAGGTGATGGGGAGAGGAGGCCTCCTAGACTACGAAGCCCTAATAATACCCGGAGGCTTCTCCTTCGGGGATTACGTCAGGGCTGGAGCGATCCTTGCGAAGAGGATCCTGATAAAGCTGAGGAGGGACATAGAGAGGTTTGTAGATGAGGGCAGACCAATACTCGGCATATGCAACGGCTTCCAGGTCTTGGTTGAGAGCGGCCTCCTCCCCGGATTTAATGGGATAAGCGAGTATCCAGAGGCGGCCCTAGCGACGAATATACCCATCGGGTACCGCTGTAGGTGGGTGTACCTGAAACACGAGAACGGGGGAAACTGCATCTTCACCAGAAAGATACCCAAAGGTAGGGTTCTAAGGATGCCGATAGCCCACGCGGAGGGTAGGTTCCTCCTTCCGAAGGATAGGGAGGACGAATACCTTGAGAAGCTATACGAGAACGACCAGGTAGTCTTCAGGTACTGCGATGAACACGGCAGGTACGGGGAGGGTAGGTATCCAGTGAACCCGAACGGCTCCTTCCACGATATAGCCGGGATCTGCAATCCTGAGGGGACGATCTTCGGCTTGATGCCTCACCCGGAGAGGGCCTACTACGGATGGCAGCTCCCAGACTGGACGAGGATGGGTGAACCCCAAATGTACGGTGATGGGAGGCTCATCTTCGAGTCCATGGTCAATTACATGCTCAATAGGCTTTAGTTTTTCGGATTCTTTCTTCTTCAAGTTTATAGTTTGACCGCTTTACCCTTCTCGTTCGATTCGTATCCGGCGAAGACCACCCTCAGCACCTCTCTTCCGAACTCCCCGGTTGAGATCGGCTCCTTATCGCCGAGTATGCAATCGACGAAGTGGCGGGTCATGTTGTAGAAGCCGTACTGGATGTTCTCCTCTATCACCGGGGAGGTCCACCCCCTGCTCATCGTAGCCTTCTCGACGACGTAGGAGTAGCCGACCTCACTGTATATCTGTATCGGGTTTGAGTGGGTTAGGTTTATGAAGGCCATCCCCTCGCTCCCGTATATCTCGATCCTATCCTGCATCCCACCCTTCGTTATGTAGTTTGATTGGGCTATACCTGAGCCGCCTCCCTCGAATCGCATCAAGACGACGGCGTAGTCCTCGCCCTCCAAGTCGTGGAGTAGATTTCCAAGCTCGGCGTAGACCTTCCTAACCGGTTTATCCATCATGTGCATTATGAAGCCGATTGGGTGGACAGCCATGTGGATCAGGACGCCTCCACCAGCATACTTCCTCTTCGTTGCGTATGGTGAGTGGCTCCCGCTGTGCTGTTCGCGGGCCTCGATGGCTAGGATCTTACCGAGGGCTCCCTCCTCTATCAAGCTGCGCATCTTGATCGTGGCTGGTGTGTAGAGCCAGTTCTCCCCATACATCAATGTAACGTTCGACCTTCTGCATGCGCTGACCATAGCTTCAGCCTCATCCATGGTTATCGCTAGGGGCTTCGTGCATAGTACGTGTTTCCCATTCTCAGCTGAGGCTATTGTTGTTGATGCGTGGAGGTAGTTCGGCACACATATATTGACCGCGTCTATATCGTCGCGTTTTAGCATCTCCCTGTAGTCGGTATACCAAGCCTTAAGCCCATACCTCCTAGCGAACTCCCTAGCATGCCCCTCGGTTCTAGATGAGACAGCTACTAACTCGACATCCGGCATCCGCCTGTAACACCAAGCGAACTTGTCGGCTAGGAAGCCGGACCCTATGAATCCCATACCAACCTTAACCATACCCACCCCAACCTAAGAGCTCATAGACAAGTAAATTAGGTTATCCTCAAATAAAGCTATAAGCTATTAATATGCTCCCCAACGTGTGGCGGCATGTTTTTATACCCATAACTGTCAGGTAGGCCCATCGGTTTGTCTAGGATGAAGTATGGGGGTGATGACGTAGCGAGGAGGTGTGGAGGTAACGTGGTGACCGTGTAACCACTTAAGAGCTTACCTACCGATAGGGTTCACCCGGTCCTAACTGATATGAGCCTGTTGTATGCTATAACTTCCGCGGGTGTATGGGTTGCGGGTTACACCGTTTAGGGTTAAATGGTAGGAATTGCGAGGCTTCCAGAGCTAGATCATCCGGCCTTCCTTAAGGGTTTTAACTAGGATTGGTGCAACCGAGACCTTCGCGAACTCGTTCACAACGCTGTCCGTCCCAGCTACCTCCTCAACCCCGGCTTCCCTCAGTATCTTGAACGCGTCTCCGCGTAGTAGTGCATGTGACACCCCGACGAAGACTCTCCTAGCTCCCTGCTTCTTCAATATCTTAGCCGCGTTTGCAGAGGTCTTCCCGGTGCTGATTATATCGTCGATTATTATTACGTCCCTCCCCCTGACGTCCATCTCCTTCTCGAAGGTTGTTATCTCACCGGTGTAGCGGTCCCTCCTCTTCTTGAGGTAGTCGTACTCCGCACCTATCGCGTTCGCTGCGTTCTTTACTCTCTCTATCGCCAATCTTTCATCGTCCGGTGAGACTATGAAGGGGTCCTTCAACCCCTTCTTGGCGAAGTACCTCGCGAGTTCACCTGAGGCTGTGAGGTTGAAGGTTGGGATCGAATACCTCCTCAATACATCCTCGTTGTGGACGTCCACCGTATATAATGCATCTACGCCGAGCTCCTCCAGTATCTCGGTTAGCATAGCTGAGCTTAGGCATTCTCCCTCTAGGTATCGTTCATTCTGTCTGCTGTAGGCGAGGTACGGTGCGAAGACCTTTATGGATGAGGCTCCTAGGTCCTTGGCTGTGTGGAGGATTATGAAGAGCTCCATTATATGTTCATCTTGGGGTGGGTATAAGCTCTGAACTATGAGCAGCTCCTCATCGGATATGTTCTCCTCAAACTTGAAGTAGAACTCGCCGTCTGGGAAGCGTTTATACCTAACCGGAACCATGGGGGCGTCTAGCTGGCTGCTTATCTTCCTAGCAAGCTCAACTGAGCT
>QMYL01000113.1 GCA_003662645.1 Candidatus Bathyarchaeota archaeon | reverse complement strand
CCGTCGCAGAGGGCGCAGTAGCTGACGCCCAACCCGAGGAGTCTCCTCTCTCCTGGAACGTTCAGGGTTCTATGGCGGCTGCCTGAGGCTATTATGACGGCTCCAGCTCCATAACTAGACCCCTCCGTCTCCACAACCATCTCATCACCGTTAACCTTAACCCTCAAAGCCCTCTCGAGCTCCCTTATCTCAACACCAAACCTCTCGCACTGCTCTCTCATCCTCCTAATAAGCTCACTCCCCCTAACGCCCTCGGGAAACCCAGGGTAGTTCTCTATTAATGGAGACTCGGCGGCTGATCCCCCCACAACCTTTTCCTCGACGATCAACGTTTCAAGTCCGCTCCGAGCCCCGTAGATGCCAGCTGTTAACCCAGCCGGTCCACCGCCGATTATAACGAGCTCCCAACTCTCCATACGCCTACCCTCAACCCCTCCAATAATCGTTAACCCATTTATTTATCTCTCCCCATTCTTATTCGTAGGTGTATCTGGTATGGATGTTCAGAAACGCTTCGAGTTCCTCGAGCATATGGCCGACGCCTACATAGCAGCATACGGGAGAAACCTGGCTGAGGCCTTCGAGAACGCGGCCTACGCCATGTTCGAGGTTATGACGGATGTTGGTAGAGTCGAACCCAAACTTGAGGAGATTATTGAGGTTGAGGGCCACGATGAATGCTCGTTGCTCTACAACTGGCTTGAGTCCCTGCTTGTTAGGTTCGAGACTGAGGGTATCCTATACTCAAGGTTCGAGGTTTTAGGGATAGAATCGCTGGACGGCTCCCTCCGGTTGAGGGCTAGGGTTGCAGGTGAACACTTCAACCCCGATAAGCATGTGCAGAAGGTTGGGGTTAAAGCTGTAACATACCACATGATGGAGGTGGAGAGGAAACCGGACGGGGTGACGTTGAGGTTCCTACTCGATTTATAAACCTAACTACCTTTATATTACCCCCTTCAGATTCTAGTAGTGGTGGTGGATGTGAGTAGAAGATATAACGTCCCTTTGGAGAGGTTGGGGGAGTACGTCTGGCGTATACCTAAGAGTTACAAGCCTGGAATGAGGGTTCCAGGCATAATATTTGCAGATGAGGTATTATTAGAGAAGATGAAGACTGATCGAACCTTGGAGCAATGCGCAAATGTTGCGCACCTGAAGGGGATATACAAGCACGCGTTAACCCTACCGGATGGCCATGAGGGTTACGGCTTTCCGATAGGCGGCGTCGCAGCTACAGACTACGAGGAGGGGGTGATAAGCCCCGGAGGGGTCGGCTACGACATAAACTGCGGGGTCAGGCTCCTAACCACAAACCTCAATGAGGATGACGTGAAGCCCAAGCTGAACCAGCTTGCCGATGCCATATTCAGGAATGTTCCATGCGGCTTGGGGAGTAGGAGAAAGGACTTCCACATAACCGTTAACGAGCTTGACAGGATAGTCACGGAGGGCGTGCCGAGGATAGTTGAGAAAGGCTTCGGATGGCCTGAGGATGTAGAACACTGCGAGGAGGGAGGCCACCTAGACGCAGCTGACCCCACGAGGGTTTCATCAAACGCTAAGAGGCGCGGCTTAACCCAGATAGGAACATTAGGCTCAGGAAACCACTTCCTCGAGATACAGAGGGTCGATAAGATATACAACCCCGAAGTTGCCAAGGCCTTCGGGTTAACCAGTGAGGGGCAGGTTACAGTTATGATACACTGCGGCTCGAGGGGCTTCGGCCACCAGATATGCTCAGACTACCTCAGGGTGATGGAGAGGGCGGTCCACAAGTACGGGTTGTCCCTCCCGGATAGGGAGCTTGCGTGTGCGCCCGGAACCAGCGAGGAGGCCCAAGACTACTACAAAGCCATGGCATGCGCGGTCAATTACGCCTTCGTCAATAGGCAGATGATAACCCACTGGGTTAGGCAGAGCTTCGAGAAGGTCTTCAACATACCGGCGGATAAGATAGGTCTAAACCTAGTATACGATGTCGCCCACAACATAGCCAAGATCGAGGAGCACGTGATAGATGGAGTCCGGAGGAAGGTCTGGGTTCACAGGAAGGGCGCCACAAGGGCTTTCCCGAAGGGACATAAGGATATACCGGCCGACTACAGAAGCTATGGGCAGCCAGTGTTAATACCGGGCTCGATGGGGACGAGCTCATGGGTCCTCGTTGGAACACCGAAGGCGATGGAGGTATCCTTCGGCTCAACTGCCCACGGGGCGGGTAGGATGCTGAGCAGGGCGGCTGCGAAGAGGAGGTTCTGGGGTAAAACCGTTAGGAGGGAGCTTGAGGAGAGGGGTATAGTCGTCCGTTCAGCCAGCTCCGTTGTCTTGGCAGAGGAGGCTGACCCAGCCTATAAGGATGTGGACCGTATAGCGACGGTCAGCGATAGGGTTGGAATAGCGACTAAGGTTGCAAGGTTAACGCCGCTCGCCGTGATAAAGGGTTAAGCTGGTGTGGAGTTAACTTCAAACCTAACCGGCAAGGTTCTCATCCCGATGCCCCAAATTAGAAGGATCATTACTCCAAGAAGCTGTGGTGGTTATGGAGGGTTCTCACTCGAAGGAGGAGATGCCTCTGTATGCCTTAAACCTCTATCTTCAGCCCGTCGAAGGCCACCTTAACTCCTTCCGGTTCAAGTTTGGACTCCAACTCATCGTGTAGTAGGCCTCCATTATGGGAGAAGTGGGTCGCCACAAAGATCGTGTCCTTACTGGCTAAACCCTCCGAGAGCATACGCTCCTTAACCCTCAGTAGGCAGTCTATACCCATATGGTATCTAGCTGTTGGTAGAGCCCCGCTTGTGCAGTCCAGTATCGCCAGGTCTATGACGTAACCATTAAGGACCCTCCATGTCTCCTCAGGGAACCAGCCTGAGTCGTACCCGTGGAGGATAACCCTTCCACCACCCTCGAAGAGGTATAGGAGCGGCTTCCTATCACCTTTATGGTCGGCCAGTAACGGCGTAACTCTGAGCCCGCCGGCCTTGAAGGGCTGGAAGGGCTCAACCAATTGTAGCTTCAAATTTATATTTGGATAGCCCTTAACGGTTGATTCAACGCCGCTGATTGCTTCCTCGTTCCCGTATATGTTGAGAGGCTCTTCACTCCTAATATGGGCGAAGGGCTCCCTCCTCATCAGGAGATCGTCGGGTTGGAAGTGGTCGTAGTGGGTGTGCGTTATGAATAGGTATCTAACCCTAGCGAGGTTCAAGCCGTAACGGAGCATATGGAGGTAGTTGTCCGGGGGTAGATCAACCTTGTAGACTTCATCGATGAGGATCGAGCTTCTAGTCCGGATGTTCCTTCCCCCAAGGGCCCTAGCCCTCGAGCAAGCCTCACACTCACAGAATAATGCAGGCCAGCCCTCAGCTGCAGCGGTTCCTAAGAATAGAACCTCCATACCCTCAACTCCCAGAGAGGTTCTACCGCATTAATAGAAACATCCAAGTTGATAGCTTATAACTTTAAACTCATGGGGTCTTATGAGGTTTTCCTTGTGGACCACCCCAAACCGGTCGGCTTAGGCGTATACCTTCGAGGTAGGCTCATAACCTCCTTCAACTTCTTTATTATGGCCTCAGCCGACTCCTCTAACGTTGGAACCTCGACGTAGGCTATGTCGTAGTATTCCATCACCTTCTTAGCTTCCTTGGAGAACCTCGGTATGGCGGCTATTATCAAACCGTAGGCGCCCAGGTCTATCGCCTTACCGTATATCGCGAAGACCTCTTCAGCCGGAACCTCCTCAGCCGCGCTCAACACCTCGATTATTATCCTCAACCTCAACATACCCGTCCCCTTGGCGGCCACCAGGTAGAAGTCATGTTTGAGGCCTGACCTCCCGTATAGGTTCTCGGGCGGTTCAACCTCGAAACCCATATCTATGAGCCTCTCAACCAGCAAGTTCTTCTGAGCTATGGCTACGTCAAGCTCCTCCTCAAGTTTGGGTGTTATCTTGTAGGAATAGAGGATCACCTCCTTAGCCTCGTCCTTCATGAAGGAGTGGCCGCAATTTGCGCAGTTCAACCTATCAACGGGCGTCTGGAAGACCTCGCCGCAGTTTAGGCACTTATACATTGGACCCAGCCTCGCGTGGTCTACGCCGAGCTTCTCAAGCTTCTTCCCACACTTGGGACACCTGCCATCCTTGAAGTCGCTCTCAACCCCGACGTATCCGCAAGGCCAGTGCTCTATAACGTCGCTTTTGACCATATTGGTGCTGTCGCACTTGGGGCAGTGGAAACGCACTATCAGGTTTATGGAGCCGCACTTTGGGCATCCGAGTTCCCTCTGGTAGAACTCCCTCTCCATCAACCCGTCCTCGACCAGCCTATCGAGTTGCCTCTGAGCGTTCTCACCGAAGT
>QMYL01000112.1 GCA_003662645.1 Candidatus Bathyarchaeota archaeon | reverse complement strand
CTTCTGGTACTCTGACGCTATCGCCCCCGAGACCACCCCTTCAACATCCAACTCCATCAGCAGCCTCTTAAGGTCTTGGAGTTCCTCCTCCTTGATGCCGCTTGTCTCAGCCTTAACGAGAGGTATACCAACGGCCTCGGCGAAGAGGTCGGTTAGGCGGATATTTGGGTAGTGGAACATCCAGCTGTTCTCTCTCTGAGGTATCATAGCCGCTAGATACTTGACGTTGTAGCCCTCCTTCAAGACCCTGTAGAGGGCTAGGGCCGAATCCTTCCCGCCGGTGACAAGGGCTGCGACATCCATCTCGGCCAACTTCACCTGTGAAGGTGAGATTGCTACGGATATTAATCATTTCTTGAATAGCGACCTAGCCCTAGAGTAGAGCTCCTCAACCTCAGTCTTCCACCTTGGGAAGTCATCAGGGGTCGAGGGGTAGTTGTAGTAGATCCTCTTAGCCTTACCCAGTAGGCTTGCTGCGTGGTAGAGCTTCCTCAGTAGGCTGAGCTTACCTAACCCCCTAAACACCCTCCTAGTCTTCTCGGTAAGGTTTAGGCGTAGGTCACCCCCCATGCTCACCTTGAGGAGGTCTTCCTCGGTTATCAACCTGTAACCCATACCATAATTCAGATCGTCATCGCTCAGGTGTTGGAGGAACATCCTGAACACGTCTAGGCCTGCCTGTTTAGCCCCGTAACTCCTCATATACTTAACGTTGACGGGCCATAGACTCTCACGGCTGGGTACCCCATCCCCTCCAGTTAGGGCTTCAACAACTGTTTCGGCCGCTATCCTCCCACCTATCATTGATGGGCCCATCCCGCCCCCATGTATCGGGTTTACCTGGCAGGCTGCATCTCCTATCAAGATTATCCCATTCCCAACCATAGAGTCTAGGGGTCTCCTTGTTGGTACGTATCCGCCCCCGAGGTGGATTATTGAGGAGCCTTCGAAGAGGGGGCTTGAGAGGACATTCCCATAAAGTTGGCTTTTAGGGTTCGGGTGCCCATCCCAAAGTGCAACTCCAAGTCCTACGTTCACCTTCCTCCCTCCCTCAGGGAATATCCAGTAATACCCCCCAGGCGCAGCCTTCAGGTTTAGGTATATCCTACAATATCCGGGTCTGTCCATCTCCTCCCTGAGCTCCCTTATCTCCCTATAGCACACGATCACATCCTCCCTGGATATTTCGGTCTCTATGCCCATCTCGGGTGGGAGTTGACTCCTTATCGTAGCTGAGAAGCCGGTTGCGTCTATGACCACCCTCCCCTGGAGCTTCGCCTTACCACCCTCCTTCATATCCTTGGCTATAACTCCCCTAACCCAGCCCCCCTCGATTATGGGCTTCAAAGCTCTGGTTGAGTCTCGTAACTCTGCCCCTGAATCTTCAGCGTACTTTAGGAGCCTCTGCCCGAAGAGGTGACGGTTTATCATGAAGCCGTATATGCCTTCACCCTTAACCTTGAATACAGTCTTGAGGTCAGGTGAGTATATCTCTATTCCCTCTATTCTCCGTTCGAGTTCGTCTCCCCTCGGATATGGAAGCCCCAACTCATCGAAGTGATGTTTACCTATAGCATCCCCGCAAACCTTATCCCCTATAGACCTCCTATCCTTCAAGTCGATAAGGCAGACCTTAAGCCCAGCTGAGGCTGCAAACCTAGCCGCCGTACAGCCAGCCGTTCCCGCACCGACAACTATCAGATCAAAGCTTTCCAAGTCCGCTCTCCCTTCGAGGTTGATCACAGCCACTATTACCCGGTAAATTCCTTATAAATCTCATCCAAAACTCCACCATACCGTGGTCATCCCCGGGGTTTCAAGGGTGATGGAGAAAGTTAAATAAACACCGTAGCATAGAAGAGATTCTTGGTGTTATCATATGGGCTTCTCGGTTAAATGGTTGGGCCATGCAAGCTTCATGGTAAGGGCTGAAGGCAAGGTCATCTACATAGACCCTTACGAGGGAAGCTACGATGAGAAGGCCGATATAATACTCGTAACCCACTCGCACTTCGACCACTGTGACACATCGAAGATAAGGAGGGCTAGAAAGGAGGACACCATTATAATCGCCCCCGAGGACTGCGCCCGAAAGATCGGTGGGGATGTGAGAACCCTCCACCCCGGGGAGAAGATGACCATAGACGGCATAACTATCGAGGCCGTTGAGGCCTACAACTACAAGAGGTTCAGATCGCCTGGGAAACCGTTCCACCCGAAGGGTTTAGGGGTCGGATACCTCCTGACGGTTGAGGGTAAGACGATATACCACGCCGGAGATACCGACTTCATACCCGAGATGAGGAGGCTGAAGGGCGTATACCTAGCCCTTCTCCCCACTGGCGGAACCTACACCATGGACAACCCGGAGGCGGCTGAGGCAACCTTGGCGATAAACCCAGAGGTTGTTATACCCATGCACCGTTGGAATACCGACCCAAACGAGTTCAGGAGGAGGGTCGAGGAGGCTTCAGATGTAAAGGTTGTACTCCTCAACCCGGGTGAGGAGTTCACAGTAGAGAGTTAACTAGATAAACCTCCATACGGCGTTGAGAACCGAACAGCCTTCTTCATCCCTTTAGGTTAGGTTTACCACCCTCCCCTTCTCAACCGACTCCATGACGGCGCAGAGTATCCTAGTCACCTCCAGTCCATCCCTCCCAGTTACAAAGGGTTCCTTATCTTGGGCTATACAGTCCACGAAGTGTGATATCGACTCCTTGGCGAAGCCTATATACCTACCATGTATCGAGACTGGGCCGACGATTATATCAGGGTAGCTCCACCCATCCTTCGTGAACTTCTTGAAGGCCCCATGCTGGATCGGGTCCACGTAGACGCAGCCATCGGTGAAGACGAACTCAGCCTTGAAGTCCACTATGGTCGGTAGGGTCTCAGGCAGTATCCAACTGTTCTCCATGGTCGCCACAGCCCCATTCTTAAACTGGATCACATACTGGTAGAAGTCAGGGGTCTCGATGCCCATACCCTTAAGAACCCTCATTCCGGCGGTTGCATAGACCCTCTCAGCCTCAGAGTTCAGTATCCACCTGGCGAGATCCGTTGTGTGGCTCCCCAAAAACCATAAGACCGACGACCTAGACGCCCAACTCAGCATCTTCGTCGGGACATATATGGTGTCGCTCAACCTTATGTAGGCGTGAACAGGATCACCGAGCTCCCCGGCGTCGGCGGCCTCCTTAGTTAGGGCGAAGGGAGGGTTCCACCTATTATGGAAGTCAACCATCAAGGTGACGCCGGCCTTCTCGGCGGCTCTAACCATCTCCTCAGCATCCTCGACGGTAGTTGCCAAAGGCTTCTCGCATAGGATGTGCTTACCAGCCTCAGCAGCCTCTATAACAGGATCCCTATGCAAGAAGTCCGGAGTGACAACGGATACAGCCTCAACTCTAGGATCCCTCAACATCTCACGGTAGTCCATGTAACCCTTAACCCCATACCGCTCAGCAGTAGTTCTCATCAAGTCCTCCTTTATATCACAGACAGCCACAAGCTCACCAAAAGGATGCTCAGCGTACACCCTAACATGGTTCTGGCCGAAGACGCCCAAACCTATGACGCCCAAACCAACCTTCCTCAAACCAGACACCATAATAAAAAGAGGAGTCAACTGATTAAAAGAGTTCTCCATAAGCAGTCAGATCCTTCAATTGTTTGTGAATAGATCACCTAATGCACGAGAAGAGGCTTATCTTATAAAATGGAGTCGTCAGATTTATTTACATGGCAACAGGAAACCGATTTGGATGACTCCTAAGATATATAAGCAAAATTAACGATATCCCATGCGGAAAATAGAAAAAGCCATGTCAAGCCTTAACAATGATAATTATTGAGATAAAAGAGTAACTCAAGGGTATCGCACCCGTGGAAGCCTAGATATCGAGAAGGCGAAACTCATAAGCTTAAATTGGATGTTTAAAGTTTCTACTTAATCTTCGAATCGTCGATGTAGAAGTCTTCAAAGGCCTGATATATAATGGCTCCCTCTGCATCTTTAGGTGGTGGCACATCAAGGATATAGCATATTGTCGGGGTGACATCGGTAAGCCAAACATTTCTCTCGAGCACAACTCCCTTACGTATGCCCGCCCCCCACATGACGAATATTGAACCCATAGAGCTTAAGCTCATACTTGCAGTTGATAGTTGTTCGCCGTGAGTCCCGCCGAAGGGCTCCTTAAAGGTAAACACTATATCGCCTATCTTTTTACGTGTTGGATCCCCGTATAACCCTAAGTAGCGGGCGTCCTTCCTCCTTAACACGAGGTTGTATGGCTGCAGTCCAGTTCTCTCATCGACATAAGCTTGTAGGCATGCGATGATCTTCTCAATGATCATTTCATTACCTTCT
>QMYL01000111.1 GCA_003662645.1 Candidatus Bathyarchaeota archaeon | reverse complement strand
TTGCCATGTGTGGGGTTCGATATAGAGACTTATAGCCCAAGGGGTTTCCCTGATGATTACAGGGATCCTGTTGTTGCCGCTACTTTAGCTACATCCATTGATGGCGATGTAAGGGACGGTTTAGTGCTGATTTCGCTGATTTATCCTCCTTATAAGGAAGAGATCTTATTAAGAAGGCTTTACGAATTCTTTGATTTGTGTATGGGCAACCTTCTTCTCACTTATAATGGCCTACGTTTTGATCTTAAGTATATAGTCAATCGAGGTGAGATCTACGGAATAGATTTCAGGAGAATTCTTTATTGTTTTAGGCACTTAGATCTTTACAGGGTTATCAAGCGATCAGGATTGAGTTCTCACGGTTATGGACAGAAGACCATTGAACGTTTTCTGGGGATACATCGGATCGTTGAAGGATTATCTGGAGCTTCATACCATAAGGAGTTCCAAGATTTTCTTAGGTCTGGATGTTTGAGGCCTCTAATATACAACATTGAAGACGCCGTTGGATGCTTGAAAATTTTAAATCGTTTAAGTAGGAGTGGACGTTTCCTTTATACCGTTAATTCTATAAGTGGAGTGAGGAATACAGAATTTTAGTAGGGGGAAGTTCTTGAAGGAACTCGATCTTTTGAGGCTTTGCGCACTTCTACACGATATTGGGAAACCTCTATGCTGGGCTAAACGGAAACGCTGGTCTGATCACATCCACTATGCTTACGACCTAATCGCTCCCCACCTCGGCGAGGAGATCGCTCTTACGGCTATGCGTCACCATGTTGGGACAAATTACCCTGTGAAGTATAGGCCTAAGACGGATGTGGAGTGGGTTATCCACATGGCTGATGAAATATCTTCTGGTGCCGATAGACCTGAGAGGCCTTTGAAGGGTCCTCCAATACCAAGTCCTCCTATTCGTTTGACTCACATCCTCTCAGATGGAAGTAAAGTTAGGCGAGAGATCGACGAGGCGGAACTTGCTTATGCCTCAAGAGAGGTTGAGGAGGTCTTGGCTAAGGCTGGAGAGGCGGATCCGGCCGAATGTTACATGAAGGTTTATGAATATCTGGGTGGAGATCAATCCCGCCTACGTTTTATTCCGGCTGATACTCGAACCCCGGTTAATGATGTCTCGCTGTGGGATCACCTCAAGTTGACAGCTGCTCTTGCCGTTTGCATTTGGATCGGTGGGGGATACAAGAGTGAGCGTCCTGAGGATTACTCTTTTGCGCTATTGAGTGGAGATGCTGATAAAGTCTCGAGGTTCATTAACGCTTCAAGTAGGTTACCCGATTTGAGGGCTGGAAGCCAGATGGTTGAGAGAGCAACGAAAGCGGCTGTCGGAGTGATTGAGGATGCTTTGGGTCCTGAATGCATAATTTTTTCTGGCGGGGGAGGCTTCTTAGCGGTAGCTCCACCATCGAGAGCCGATGAAATCCTCCGTGAGGCTAAGGATAAGTTTGAAGCTGTAACCAATGGTGAGCTTACAATCACCGTGAATTCTATCGTTGTTGACGGAGCTGAAATGAAGATGCGTTTTGGTGATGTTTGGAGGGACGCTATGGTCAAGATCAGGTTGAAGAAGCTTTCTGCGCCATCTTCTCCGGCAAGGATAATGGTTGATGAGGGTGTTCCTTTATGTGACAATTGTGGCGTTCGTCCGGCTAAGCATCCTACCCGTAAAATTCTACCTTATGATGCTGCTCCGAGGTATGAGATGCTTTGTGATGTTTGTTATCATCGGAGGGTTAGTAGGGAGGGTCGTGGAGTGGAGCTTGAGAAGATAGCTGATGAACGAGGACTTGTTGCTGTCATCAAGGCGGATGGTGATAATCTGGGAAGGGTTTTGGATGGGACAAAGATTAAGGAGTTTAAGAAGACTGTGACTCCATCCCGGTTGTCAGCTATCAGCCGGATGATAGATAGGGTCTGCAAGATCGAACTTCGTAGTGTTGTGGGGAAGTATGGGGGTGAGTGTATCTATTCTGGTGGGGACGACTTGTTGGCTGTTCTGCCTGGATGTAGAGCTTTCGATTGTGCTGTGGAGTTATCATCAGCCTTCAATAGGGAGATGGCTGGTAAGTTAACTTTATCAGCTGGAGTGGCCGTTTTCGATAAGAAGTTCCCGATTTATGTCGCCCTTGAAGCTGTTTCTCAATTGATTGAGAATGCCAAGTGTCAACCTGAGAAGTCGAGTATAGATTTTGAGGTTATCTCGGCTACTGAGGTGACGCCGGACGACATAAACTACAAGAGGAGGTTATATTACAAGGAGAAGGGTTTATCGGATAGACCTTACAAGTGGGATAGATTTATGGAGCTACTCAGGTTTTCTAAGTCTTTGGGAACCGGAGTTATTCCTTCTGCCCAGCTCAATATGATCGTTTCTATCATAAAGATGGAGGGAAGCGATGCGGCTCAAGATTATGTTAAGTATCAGATGGGGAGGGGTTTGATCCCTTGGAGGCTGGGTGAGAAGTTGCTTGAATATCTTAAGTCAGGTTTCTTTTTGGATGCCTTCACGGTCTATAATGCAGTTTACAGGAGGTGAGTGGGTTGGATGAGAAGGAGAGAGGTGAGATCTTGGCTGAGGTGGCTTTAGACTCTGGTGTTCCGATAGCTCAGCTGCGGAAACTGTATGATGCGGCCAGAAGCATGTCTGTGGACGACTTGGAGGTCTTCGTCAAGTATCAGATGACGAGGATATCTGGCTATTGGGACTTCGGGGGTGAGGTGTTATCTATACTTGACGAGTACGGGAGGGATAAGGAGGCTCTCTTGCGGATACTGGAGAAGGCCATCATGTTGTATGACTATCTGGATGTTAAGAGGTTCATGGATCTTAAACCGAAGATCTCCGAGGTTGTTAGGAGGATGTCTGGAAGGTACGGGTTCGAGGGTGTCGACCTCTCTTTTGAGGATGGGGAGAAGAGGGTGACCGTGATCCTTTCAAGGTTTCATGGGTCTCCACAGAGGTATGCCTCAGAAATCTACCATCACATTGTGCGTTCCTTACCGGAAGCGTCTAAACATAAATTTAGAGTTTGGATAAAAGGGAGGTGAGAGTATGGTGTTTGAGAAGCTGGAAAAGAGGCAGATCTTCGTTGGAGAGATAACGGCTGAGACCCCGCTGCACATCGGTTCTGGAAGACCGGATATCAGGATAGGCGAGGCTATATCAGTGTTGCGGAATGTCAAGGGTGTACCGTACATTCCAGGGTCGTCTATCAAGGGGAAAGTGAGGACTGAGGCTGAAAAGATTGCAAGGAAGCTTGGATACGAGGTCTGTAATCCGCCGGATACGAAGAAGATGTGTGGTTCTCTGAAGAGCGACGAGAAGGATCTGTGCATAGTCTGTCAGATCTTCGGAACAGCTGGCGAGAAGATTTCGAGGGCGAGTAAGGTTAAGTTCAGGGATGCCCTGCCGTTAGAGGAGGTGAAGGAGTTTGAGGTTCGGACTGGCATAGCTTTAGATCGTGAGAGGGGTTCAGTGCACCGGAAGGCTCTATACACTATTGAGGCTGTTCCGGCTGGGACGAGGTTCGGCTTTGAGATGGTTGCTGAGAATCTAACTGATGAGGAGCTCAGTTTGCTGTTGGCGGCTGTCAAGTCGGTTCAGGACACTGGGTTGGGCGGCTCTTCGACTCGTGGGTTCGGTAAGGTGAGGGTAAGCATCAAGAGGGTTCATGAGCGGACGGCTGAGTTCTATGTTGGAAAGAAGGAGGAGAGGGTTCTCGAAGGTGAAGAGTTAGCTTCTTGGTTGAGGAGTAAGGGAGTAGAGCTCTGATGCCTTTGGCCTGCTATCGAGTGACTGCAAGGGTGGTGGCTGAGACTCCGCTCCATATCGGTTCAGGCAGGCGTACTGGTGTCATAAAGCGTACGCTCCCTTTTATTCCAGGGTCCTTCCTTCGTGGTGCTATCGGTGTATCTATTATAAAGTCGGTGTGTAAGAAGGATGAGCCTTTGAAGGTTCATGAAGACTGTGAGTTCTTTGAGGAGTGCGAGTATGCTAACCTTTACGGGGAAGAGTTTGGGAAGGCTTCGCGGATCTTCTTTAGGTATGCGTATCCGGTTCATCTTGCGTGTGGCGGAGTCTATCTTCCTGCGCCTAAGACGATGTTCAGATGCGAGAATCCTCAGTGTGGTAAATTGTATGATAGTATCGCACCTCCAGTTAGGTGTGAAGTTGACGGTTGCGGTATGCCTTTGAAGCCTGTTAGGGGGTTTGTCTGCGCTGGCTGTGGGAATGTAGCCGAGGCTCCAGTTCCGGTAAGCCGGGTGGTTCTGACCGCTTTAGATCGGAGGTATCGGTCCGCGGCTCAGATTCCTACACCTGAAGGTGGCGGTAAGGCTGGAACTCTGCATGCCCTTGACGTTATAGG
>QMYL01000110.1 GCA_003662645.1 Candidatus Bathyarchaeota archaeon | reverse complement strand
TCCTCCTTAAGCCTCTTAAGGAAGTCCGGGAGGTCCCTATGTATCGTTGGCTCCCCACCGGTTATGACAACGGCGTCCACATACCTCTTCCTAGACCTCAAAATCTGGAGTACTTCATCCTCGCTTAGGAATGGACCCTTAGGGTTTAGGACAAGCCTCCAGTTATGGCAGTATGGACACCTTAGATTACAGCCAGGCGTGAACAGTATGGAGGATATCCTACCCGGATAATCTATAAGGCTTGTCTTCTGTAGCCCCCCGAACTTCACCAATTCACGTTCACTTCGCCGGAATTACCACCTGGGCTATGGACTCATCGAAGGTCTTGCGTAGGCTGAACTCGGCCTGCTTGCCGTCGTTCCACTGGTCTACAGGTCTGAGGTAGCCCACAACCCTGGAGTAGACCTCACACTTGGCTCCGCAGACCGGGCAGACCTTGTATTCACCGCTGAGGTAGCCGTGTGTTGGGCATATGCTGAAAGTCGGCGTTAGGGTGAAGTAGGGCAACCTGAAGTTTGTGGCGACCTTCCTAACCAACTCGGCGGCGGACTCCCACGAGTAGAGCCTCTCCCCAAGGTATATGTGGAAGACTGTTCCACCAGTGTAGAGGGTCTGGAGCTGATCCTGATGCTCAAGGGCTTCGAATAAGTCTCCCGTGTAGTCTACCGGTAGTTGGGTTGAGTTTGTGTAGAAGGGTTCAACCCCCTTAGAGAGGTACCTCTCATTCGCAACTATAATGTCAGGATACTTCTTCTTATCGATCCTTGCGAGTCTGTATGATGTGCTCTCGGCGGGTGTAGCCTCCAAGTTGTAGAGGTTCCCGGTCTCCTCCTGGAACTCTATCAGCTTCCTCCTCATGAACTTGAGAACCCTGATTGCGAACTTTAGCCCTTCCCTCGTCGCTATGCTGTATCCGAAGAGGTTCAGTATAGCCTCGTTCATCCCGACCAATCCTATAGTTGAGAAGTGATTCTTCCAGTACCTCCCATACGACTCCTTTATCATTCGAAGGTAGTGCCTAGAGTATGGGTATAGCCCCTTCTCGGTAAACCTCTCGAGGACCTTACGCTTTATCTCCAAGCTGTCCTTCGCCAGCTCCATCAGCTCGCCCAACCTCTCGAAGAAACCGTCCTCATCCTTCTGGAGGTACCCTATCCTCGGGAGGTTTATCGTCACCACGCCTATCGAGCCGGTTAACGGGTTCGCCCCGAAGAAGCCCCCTCCACGCTTACGTAGCTCCCTATTATCTATCCTGAGGCGGCAACACATGCTCCTAACATCCTCGGGTTTCATATCGCTGTTTATGAAGTTGGAGAAGTAGGGCGTCCCATACTTAGCTGTCACCTCGAATACCCTCTGCGAGACAGGTGAGTCCCAGTCGAAGTCGTGAGTTATGTTGTAGGTTGGTATAGGGAAGGTGAAGACCCTCCCCTTAGCGTCACCCTCACCCATAACCTCCGCGAAAGCCTCATTGAAGAGGTCCAACTCGTCCTGCATATCACCATAAGTCTCGTCCTGAACCTTACCCCCATATATAACCGGCTCATCCCTCATAAACTCCGGAACGTTAAGGTCTAACGTTACATTTGTGAAGGGAGTCTGGAAGCCAACCCTAGTTGGGATATTTATGTTGAAGAAGAACTCCTGGAGGGCCTGTTTAACCTCCTTCTCATCCAAACCGTCGTAGTAGATGAAGGGTGCTAGGTACGTATCGAAGTTGCTGAAGGCCTGTGCACCCGCAGCCTCCCCCTGCAGTGTATAGAAGAAGTTGACAACCTGGCCCAGCGCGGTTCTGAAGTGCCTTGGGGGTTTACTCTCTATCTTGCCGGGTACCCCGCCGAAGCCCATCATGAGAAGGTCACTCAGGTCCCAACCGACGCAGTAAGGACCCAAAACGCCTAGGTCGTGGATGTGGAAGTCCCCTGAGTAGTGGGCATCCCCGATGTTGGGCGGGTATATCCGTGTAACCCAGTATTTTGCTATAACGGTGGATGATAGGTGGTTGTTCAATCCTTGGAGTGAGTAACTCATGTTAGAGTTCTCACGGACGCGCCAATCCTCAAGTTCGAGGTACTGGTCGACGAGTTCGGCGGAGCTTAGGAGAACGGCTAGCTCCCTTATATCCTGATGCTGCTTCCGGTAGAGTATATAAGCCTTAGCTGTCCTAGCGTGTCCATTCTCTATAAGG
This sequence comes from Candidatus Bathyarchaeota archaeon, assembly GCA_003662645.1. Taxonomy (GTDB): domain Archaea; phylum Thermoproteota; class Bathyarchaeia; order Bathyarchaeales; family B26-1; genus B17-G17. The sequence continues at coordinate 2,224 of QMYL01000110.1, read as the reverse complement.
ACCTTCTCAACCATATCTTGGATCTCTTCAACTGTTGGGACGCCGTCCTCGCCGAACCGCTTCTCCAGCTCCCTAACAACCTCGTCGCTCAGCCGTTTTGCGAGTTCCTTATCCTTACCCCCAACCGCCTTGGCTGCCTTCCAGATTGCGTTCGTTATCCTATTCTGGTCGAACGGTTCAAGCTTTCCATCGCGCTTCCTAACATACTTCAATGTTGATGCCCCCCTTTAGATAGCTAAGTTGCCGCCATCAAGATAAGCAAAAAGATTATTTGAGGTTCAAAAATTTAAACTTAATTGTCTAATTTTTTAGACTAAAATATCTCCCCACAACAGAAGCAGAGAACAATAACAGATCGGCAACATCATACTTATAAATGATCCACATGAACACCTCAACCAACCACCAACCCGAGAAACTAAAAGATATATTAGTTGATCCCCAATCTCCTTTTGAGTCACTGCATCTGGAGGGGGTTAACTTGCGAGGTCGAGACCTACTGACTCTCCAAGACTTCTCTAATGATGAGATCTGGAAGATCCTCAAAACGACCCATAAACTCAAGCATGGAGGGCCAGCTGGGGAGGTTGAGCACATCCTAAAGGGGAAGAGCATACTACTACTCTTCCAGAAGTCCTCCACAAGGACAAGAGTCTCCTTCGAGGTCGCCATACAACAACTCGGCGGGCGGTCCATATACTTAGGTTGGAGTGAGGCCCAACTTGGGAGGGGTGAGACCGTTGCTGATACCGCCAGGGTCTTGAGCCGTTACGTTCACGGGGTTGTGGCTAGGGTCTACCGCCAGAGCGACCTAGAAGAGATGGCAAAGTACGCGTCGATACCAGTCATAAATGCCCTATCAGACCTATTCCACCCATGCCAGATAGTGGCCGACTTATACACCCTATGGGAGAGGAGAGGAACCCTCGAGGGTTTGAAGCTGGCCTACATCGGCGATGGGAACAACGTCTGCAACTCCCTTCTGATAGGTTGCAGCAAGCTTGGCGTTGATATATCCGTCGCATGTCCACCCGATTATAGACCGTATGAGAGGGCTATCGAGTGGTCGATCGAGAACTCTAGGGAGAGCGGCTCAGAGGTTGAGATACTGGAGGACCCTGTTGAGGCTGCACGTGGAGCCGACGTCATCTACACAGATGTATTCGTCTCGATGGGCGCTGAGGCTGAGAGGGAGAGGAGGCTGAAGGTCTTCATGCCCAGATACCAGGTGACGCGGAAGCTCTTCGAGTATGCGGCTGAGGACGCGGTCTTCATGCACTGCCTCCCAGCCCATAGGGGTGAAGAGGTCACGGATGACGTCATAGATGGACCCCGCTCCATAGTTTGGGATCAAGCTGAGAACCGCCTACACACGGCCAAGGCTATACTGGCCCACATAATCCGAGGTTGAAGATGGCTTGTTTAAACCGGTTAGTCGAGGGCTGAGCATGATATTACTCGTTGCATCGAAGCTGGATACGGCCGCCGTGAACATAGCTGCCCACCTTCTGACTAGCTATGAGTTTGAGGAGACCGCCGAAACCTTCAGGGGGAACCCTGTATACGCCAAGAGGCTCAACAGCGGGGAAGAGGCTAAGCTCATCTTCATCGATGAGGACTCGATAAACGCCCAATTCATAACCGAGTTCTTCACCCCAAGCCTCGTAATCTTCCTCTCAAGGCATAAGAGCGAGAGTGGAATCCCAACGTTATCGGTCCACACCCCTGGAAACCTTGGTGAGGCAACCTTTGGGGGCATCCCCAGGAAGGTTTCGATAGCCCCCGCGAGCGCGATGAAGGAGGCCTTGATCGAGATGCTAAGATGCAGAGATGAGATGGAGCTACAGTATGAAGTCTCATATGAATGCACCCACCACGGCCCATCACTGGATGTTCCCGCAATGTTCGTTGAGTTGGGGAGCTCCATGGAGCAGTGGAGGGATGTCAGGGCCGCCGAGGCCGTTGCTAGGGCTTCCCTTGCAGCTGCGTCGGCTGTTAGGGTCTATCCAACTGTTCTGGGTATTGGTGGACCCCACTATAACCGCAAGTTCACTAGGATGGCCGTTGAGACCGATATAGCCTTTGGGCATATGATCCCAAAGTACGCTGTCGATGTGGTTGATATAGATTTATTGAGGCAGTGTATCGAGAGGACTGTTGAGCCAGTTGAGAGGGTTATACTGGACTGGAAGGGGATAAGGGGCTCCGATAAGGCCACGCTCAT
>QMYL01000109.1 GCA_003662645.1 Candidatus Bathyarchaeota archaeon | reverse complement strand
GCCTCAACCTCGCCCATCCTGATGAAGCCAACCTTCTTCGACATGACGCGGTCACCACCAAACCTTCTCAAGTGGAGCCTTAATTATCAAGGGCTTAAGGAAGGCTATACACTTCTCGCATCCATCCTCCCTGCTCATCACGGGGTCTTCATGCTCGTAGCTGAGCACATAGTCGTAGCCGACCTCGAGTAGGGCCGTCATTATCCTCTTCCAGTTTATGTCACCCCAACCGACGACCCTAAACCTGAAACCCCGGGTTGGTCTGCGCCATGAACCGGTTGGTATAACGCCGGAGATTGGTAGGTTCTCCTTGACGAGCTCAGCATCCTTCGCGTGCGCGTGGTATATCCTGTCACCGAACCTCTTGATGAAGATGACGGGGTCTATCCCCTGCCATAATAGGTGGCTAGGATCGAAGTTGAAGCCGAACTCCTTCTTCCCATTTATGGCCTTTATAGCCTGTTCAGCTGTCTCGATGTTGTAGGCTTGCTCCTGGGGGTGAACCTCATGGGCGAACTTTATCCCGTGGGCTGCGAAGTGGTCAAGTATCTCACCCCAACGCTCAGCGAATAACTCGAATCCCCTCTCGAATATCCTCTCATAGGCTGGTGGGAATATGTACCACGCACCCCAGTTTGGAGCCCCTATGAAGCCGTTTACCACAGGGACATCTAGTGCAGCTGCGGCCTCAGCTGTCTTCTTCATCCTCTCCATCCCGTACTTGACCTTCTCCTCGGGTGTGCCCTTATAGAATTCATCGGTCGATTCGTCTAGGGGTCCGAGTACGAGTTGGCCCTCGAGATGGTTGCTCAAACCCGATATAAAGAGGCCGTACTTCTCGATCGTCTTCTTGTAGGCTGTTGCCCCACCCTTCAATATCTTGTCTATATCGATGTGGTTGCTCCCCTTCCATGCGGCTATCTCGACGGCCTCGTATCCAAGCCCCGAGACGTACTTCAGAACCTTCTCCAGCTTCCACTCATTAAACAGAACGGTGAAGATTCCTATCTTCAAAAACTCCTCCTCCTTCTAGGTCTTATAGGCACTGAATACTATCTCTTTAAACCGTTTAAATATTTTTTTTAATGGAGCCTTCTCCGGGCCGTTTAAGGTTGGCTTAGGGCCTCCTTAAGCCTCCTTATAGCCTCCTCAGGCCGTTCACTCCTAGTTATGAAGGAGCCCACCACGAAGGATCTCGCCCCAGCGTCCCTAGCCAACCTTATGTTTGTATCCCTTATTCCGCCGTCGACCTCTATGAAGGCCTCCGGGAACATCTTTGAGAAAGCCCTTATCCTTCTCGTCGCCTTAGGTGAGTACTCCTGCCCCCCTCTACCCATCGGCACGGTCATTAAGAGGACTAGGCTGGAGTTGTTAACGATCCTCTCCGTGAGCCCGCTCAACGGAGTCGGTAGGTCTAGGCTTACCCCAACCCTATAACCTAGGGCCCCTATATCCCTAAGGTCGTGGAGAACCTCACCTTCAGACTTGTAGGCCTCCCTCTGAATTATGAAGGTTAAGTTCTCCCTCTCACCCCTAGGGATGCTCCTCCCAAAGTTCCTTATTATCCCATAGGGGTTCTTCGTCATGAGGTGTATCTCAACCATCGTCTCTCGGTGGAGTTTATCGTAGAGCCACCTCGTCAACTCCACTGGAAACCTAAACCTGCCTGGTATCAGTGGGGGCCTCATGAGGTCGATGTGTACGCTTTCTAGTGCCCCAACCCTCACAAGCCTCATTATCTTGAGTAGAAACTCAGCCTCTCCCTTAGGGTTGTGGAACTCCTTCCTCAATCTAGGCTCGTAATCCAGGATGGAGAGTGAGATCGACATATCTATAGAGAAGTATCTTAGGATATAAGATAACGCTTACGTTTCATCAACCTTTCAATTCTAGTTCATCTGGGCATATATGCGTTTGATGGAACCAAAAGACGGGGAAAGGACGATTCGAAAAATTTATATAATCTCCATGGAGTATGATCGTTGTCTCTTCCGAGAAGCTCAACCGCCGATTTACCCATCTCCCGATGAAGCGGTTGACCTTCTTGGAAGACTCTCCTTTTTAACTATTTTCCGAAAATATGGTTATTTTGACGGTTTGTAAGATGTTATTAGGGCCACGGTGTACCTTATAGCTTTTAGGTAGTCGCTTATTCTGATGTTCTCGTTCGGTGCGTGTATGTTGGAGCCTGGGTGTCCAACTCCGCCGGCTGATGCTACGGGTATACCCATCCAGTTCTTTATGGTGTAGATTGGGCTTGTGCCTGCGCTTGTAGGCCAGACCACGGGCTTCGATTTGTAGATGCGTTCAGCAGTCTCTATGACGAACTTGACGAAGGGGTCGTCTGGAGGGGTCTTGGCGGGTTCGTAGCCTCCATAGCTAACTATCTCGACATCCCCGAAGCCCTCCCTTTCCAGGTGCTCCCTCAACTTAACTATCAGCTTGTCAGGTCTCTGTGCCTCAACCAGCCTGAAGTCTACCTTCGCCATCGCCTCTGATGGTAAGACCGTCTTCGATCCAGGCCCGGTATATCCGGAGTTTAATCCGCATATGTTACATGTTGGGGTTAGGTATAGGGCCTTTAGGGCTTCTATCCCTGTTAGGTCGTTCAGGAAGCTCCTCAACCCGAGCTCCCTCTTCTTCATCTCCTCCTCGAAGGGCGCCTCCTCAAGGAGCTTCAGCTCCACCTCTGTTGGCTCGATCACATCGTCGTACCAGCCCTCGATCCTTATCCTGCCGTCAGGCCCCTTCATTGATGATAGCGCCCAGACTATCCGCCATGCCGGGTTCGGTATTATCGGAGCCATCGATGAGTGGAGGTCTCTGTTTGCCCCTCTAGCCCTAAACTCGACGTATAGGATACCCTTCGCCCCCAGGGTTATTATGGGCCTTCCCTTCTCGTCCACCCCGTTCCCCTCCCACAAGTATCCATCGGCCTTCAGTCGATTCATGTTCTCCCTAACGAAGGAGGGTAGGTTTGGGCTCCCAATCTCCTCCTCCCCCTCAACCATGAACTTTAGGTTTACCGGAACCTTACCCATCACGTTAAGTATCGTCCTTACTGCCTCTATCCTGGCGACTAGGACTCCCTTATTGTCTGATACTCCTCTGGCGTAGATCTTCCCATTCCTTACATCCGCCTCGAAGGGTGGGGTCTCCCAAAGCTCCAGAGGTTCTGGGGGTTGTACGTCATAGTGGTTGTAGAAGCCTATGCAACCCGCATCTGAGCCGGCCTTCACGGTTCCTAGAATTACAGGGTTTCCACCCTCAACTGGTATGGTCTCGGCTTCTATGCCCACCTCACTCATCAGCCTGTTTACTTCCTTGACGCATCCTTCTATGCCCTTGCCTTGAGCTGATACGCTCGGTTCTCTACATATCCTCCTTAGGTCTTCTATGAAGAGATCCCTATTCTCCTCTATATACTCGGTCAGCCTCTCCATCAATCTGTGTGAGGGCATCCTCCTCAACCTCCTAACTATGAGGCTCCTTACCGGTTCCTCTCTTTATTGGGGTCTTACTTAGCGGTTTCCTCCTTAACTCTGTTCCGCACACCTCGCAGACCTTGGATTTGTAGTCTTGTGGGTACTCCCTGTGGCATGCTGGGCAGTGTAGGGTCCAGCGGAGCTGGAAGCGTATGCCCAGGGTGGTTAGGGATATGAACTTGATGTTCACCCTCTTGGCAACGTTCTGTATGGAGTAGTCATCCGTAACTATGAAAGTTGAGTATCCGGAGCTCTTCATCTGTATTGCTAGTGCTAGAACTTGGAGATCGACATCGGAGAGGTATGTTATATCTCCAACCTCACTTGAGAGTCGTTTGGCCTCGTCTATAAACTTCGACTCTGGCTCCATAACCTTAAGCCTGCCCTCATTCATGGCTGCGTCGAACCTTAACCTTGGGAGTGAACCTTCGGTTAGCTCCTCCCTAACCATAGGGACCGAGTATTGTTCATCCCAAACTGAGGATGGGTCGTATCCAGCTATGAAAGCTGAGGAGTCGAGTATGACGACCCTCCTTCCCCTACTCAAGCGGTCTCCTCCCCCTTATAGAATAGAAGCCTCGTCTTCAGGCGGTGGTAGAAGTTCTCGCTGAAGCGGACGAAGGAGGTCTCATACTCAGACCTCTTTATAACTATGCCCGGCTCATCCCTCCCGATATTAACCTGGTGTTGGCCGTCTATAACGACCGTCGCGCTCTCGGGCCTGACCAGCTTGACCGTCAAGATCGAGTCCATCGAGAAGACTATTGGCCTTATGACGGTGAGGGGGCAGACCGGGGTCAGGACGAAGGCGTCTACATCGGGGTCTAGGATCGGCCCGCCCCCTGAGAGGGAGTAACCGGTTGAGCCGACCTGGGATGCAACTATGACCCCGTCGCTCCTACAACCTGTCACGAATACGCCGTCCTTCCATATAT
>QMYL01000108.1 GCA_003662645.1 Candidatus Bathyarchaeota archaeon | reverse complement strand
CTCTGGTTGTTATGCTGAGTACATCGTACTTCTCAGCCTCCTCAACTATCAGTAGGATCGGCCGGTCCCACCTCACCTGGGTCATGCGCTTCAGGAGCTCGCTTATGATAAGCCTCTCACACTTGCTGTCTAGGATGTTCATCCTTATGGAGAGGTTCTCAGAGCTGCTGGCTATCCTATTTATAACCTCCTTCACAACGTGGTCAACGTCGCTCCAGACGTTGAATATCAGGAATGTCTTGAAGAGTTCGTTGTCGACCTCCGGTATGGTCTTCCCATAATTGATCGTGTAGGGCTCGAAGTCATACTCCCCGTGCGGGTCGATCACTATGATCCTCTTCTTCATGATTAGGGAGGGGATTATGAAGTTCTTTATCATGTATGTCTTCCCATGCCTCGTCGGCGCGTAGAAGTATAGGTTCCCAACCTCCGGGTCGAGCACCTCGAAGGGTATCTCAGGCTTTGGCTTGGGAGGTTTTGTAACCTCGATTATCCTTGTTGGCTTCTCCCTCACCTCAACCTCCCTGATCATCGCGGAAGGCTTCTCGGCGGCCTCCACCCTCTCAACCTCGGGGGCGGGCTTCGCTGGCTTCGCCGGCTTCGCCACCTCGGTTGTTGTTGGAGGCTGCGTTACGACCGGCTGGACGGTTGGGGGTGGGGTCATGGTCTCGATGGAAGTTCCTGAGAGTATCCTCCTATTTATCTTGGCTCCTGGGGCGAGCTTGACCGTCTTCTCGGTTGAGACGGCATCAACTATGGCGTTCTCGTAGAGTATTATATCATTTAGTGAATCGACGACTCCGTTCACCCTCGCATTCCTCTGGATCGTTATGTTCCCCTCTGATAGGACGTGGCCATCTATGATCGTTCCCTCCCCGACCTCCACGCCCTTGAAGGCCTTTATACTCCCATGTATTCGGCAGTTCTTCCCGAGCCTTAGGAAGCCCTGGACGACTATGTTGCTCCTCATCTCCGTTCCATCCGGGATCGCAACGTCACCGGTCACCCTCAAGATGTCGCTTGGGGCCTTAACCCTCGCTTCAGCCCTCGCCTTCTCCATTACTGGGATGTCGGGCTTCTCCTCGTGTATCGTGTCTTCCGGTATCTCCCTTGGCCCCCTATCCTTACGCTTAAAGAACTCTAGGAACGCTGGGATCAGCGGGACGACGAGGAGTGTCAGTGGTAGTAGAGCCAACACGCTCACAGCAGCCTCGCCCCCCTAGGTTTTCTATTCCTCCGCCCACCATTATGTGAACCGTTACCGTTGAAGTAGCCGTTGCGGTAACCGTTGCCGTTGTGGAGTGTATGCGTCCACCTGTGGTTCCCGTCCCTGGTTAGGAGGAGGTCTATCAGGGCCTTCGTACAACAGAAGGCCATCAGGAAGAATGCGAAGGTTAGGAATGGCAGTAGCCAAAGTATCCTCCTCCTACGGTCTAGGTATGCTGCTGTTCCAACCTCAAAGAAGGGTGCGAAGCTCCCGACCGTGCTGTAGGTTATCGTTGTGAGGAGGAGGATGTAAGGCGTGGTAACCTTCAACTCGTATAGGTAGGCTAAAACCCCAACTATCCAACCGGCCAGAACGAGGATAGGCATGAAGTATATACACAGAAGGAGAGTTAACTCGATCTTCTCGTATGGGCTCAGATGCCTAGATTTGAATACGGACTTCAGGTGTTTAAAGGCGCACTGCATATGTCCCTTGGCCCATCGGTACCTCTGCCTCCAATAGGCCTTCCACGTGGTGACCGCCTCCTCGTAGCACTCAGCATCATTCACGTAGCGGACTTGGTAGCCGCTCAGGATGCTCCTCACGGTTAGGTCTGTATCCTCAGCGAGCATGGTTGGGTCCCATCCCCCAACCTTGTCCAGTAGTTCCTTTCTGAAGCCTCCGACCGTTCCGCCGTATTGTGGTATCAACACTAGGTGGTCCCTTGCCAGCTGGTCGACCCTGTAGCCCCCTATCCTCTCTAGGGTCACTATCTTGGAGACGAGTGAGTCATCCTCGTTCACGACGACAACCCTTCCCTGGACTGTTCCAACCTCCGGGTCCACGAAGGGGGCGACGAGCTTCTCTATTATGTCTAGTTGTGGGTAGTAATCCGCGTCGAAGGTGAGTATTATCTCCCCTGTTGAGAACTTTATCCCATCGTTTAGGGCTGCGGGCTTCCCCAAACCTCCATTCGCACGATGTATAACCTTTATGTAATCGTAGGTTTCGGCGAACTCATCGGCTATCTCACCAGTCTTGTCTACGGACCCATCATCTATCACTATAACCTCAAGCTTATCCTTCGGGTATGTGAGCTCAGTCATCCTTTGGAGTATATTACCTATAACGGCCTCCTCATTGTGGGCCGGTATCAAGACGGTCACCTTAGGCTGGTATATCCCGGCGACCCTACTGTAGGCCCTCTGCTGCGGCTTCCCGAACAGGGCATAATAGGTGAATATTAGGTGCCTGAACATGTAGGCAACCATGATGGACGATATTAAGATAACGAGTATATTGAATGGATTGGCTAATAGGTCGATCAAAGCTCCTCACCCCTCCTAAGCCACGACATCCCGACGGCCCACATTGAGACTATCCATAAGAAGTCGATGAAGGGAGCTAGGAAGTAGTGGACCACCCTAAAGGCTGAGAATCCGAAATTGTAGGCTACAGCCACAACCAAGATTAGGCGGCTGATATTCCAGGTTAGGCCGACGCCTATACTGAGGAGGAGCCAAGCGATCTTCACGAGGGCTGAACCCCTCAATAAACCAACCGTGAAGACCGAGATGAAGGCGAAGACCGAGATCGTTACGAGGCCTGAACACTCGATTAGAACCTTAAAACCTATCGAGATACCCTCCGGCAGTTTTACATACATCGTTAGGAGATCTTCCACGTAGCTTACATCTATCCCAGTCAATCTTAGTAGTGTTGAGACCGTTTTGGCTGTTACGTTCCAGGAGTATCTGGTTGCTAAGAAGAGGGCTAGGGCTGTAGCTATCAGCCCCTGTATCAGGGCATGTGTGAACATGGGTTTCTCCTTCCCAGTCGATGAGAGTGACATTTAACCTCATTGCCCCCTTCTTAGCTATTCCTTTCTTCCCGTGGTGTGCTTTAAGGATTCTCCAGAGACCTTTGTAAGATTTTTTAGATACAATTGTATACTTTTTGTATACAAAAGTTTACGGAGATCCAAATTTACATAAAAATGTTAAAAACAGGTAAGCTACGATGGGGCTACCGCAACCGTATCAACAATCAATAACTAACCAAGCCGGATGCAAAGAATAGATAGACCTATGCACATAAATATATATAGGAGAAGAGGACGCATTTTTATACTGCCGGAAGAACACTCGATGCGTGGGTCAAATTTTTAGGTAGTGACTCACATGAGTTTTCAGCGCGTACCGACCGGGATCCCGAAGCTGGATGAGCTGATAGAGGGCGGCTTCCCCTCGGATAGCATGATACTCCTAGTGGGCTATCCCGGCGCAGGTAAGACAACCTTCGCAGGTCAGTTCCTCTACAACGGGGCTGAGAAGTACGGGGCTAGGGGTGTTTACGCCTGCTTCGCCGAGACTAAGCGGACCTTCCTCAAGAATATGTTAAGGTTTAGGTGGGACTTCGAGAGGCTTGAAAAGGAGAAGAGGATCTCAATACTGGATTTATCCGTAACTAGGGAGACGGGGCTCCAGACGAACCTAAACACCATAATGGAGGCCCTAACCTCGCTGGATGCCGATAGACTGGTTATAGACTCCTTCACGGCTATAAGTATGGCTTTCAAGGAGCCGATAGATATACGGGTTATGGTTCACCTGTTGTATAAGTTTCTTAAGAAGGCTAACTGCGTCTCGATCATAATTCTGGACCAACCGTGGGGTTCCCCGTCTATGGGTCAGGGTATAGTTGAGTTCCTAGCTGATGGGATAATCCACCTGGAGACCTACTTCGACGAGAATAACACCCTGAGGAGGAGGCTGAGGATATTGAAGATGAGGGGGACTAACCACGCTAAGGTTCCCTACGAGTATGATATAACAGAGAATGGCTTCGAGATCTTAGAGGAGACAAAGCCGAAGAGAAGGAGGAGGAAGACCACAACTAAGAGCACGAGGAGCAGGAAGAAGTCAACTTCAAAGTCTTCCTCCAGATCTACATCTAAATCTACTGGAACGAGGAGCAGGAGGAAAAGAACGGAGGAAAGTGCGTAACTACTTTAACATAGCCTCTCCGATGGGCGCTATATGGAGGGTTAAGGTTTATTTATAATAAACGTTGGTTACTATAGTACTTGAAGGGTTAGTAATATTCTAGCTGGAGGAGGGGGAGATGCCGAAGATAGAAGGTGATATAAAAGGGGCCCTCTTGTGCACCCGCGTAACGCCGGTAATAAAGGAGGCTGTCCAGAGGGAGTCCCAGATGGAGGGCTTGACAACCTCTGAGTGGCTCCGCAACCTGATCGTTAAGGAGTTGAAGGAGAGGGGG
>QMYL01000107.1 GCA_003662645.1 Candidatus Bathyarchaeota archaeon | reverse complement strand
TCCTAGAGGCGAACAGGCGCGTCTTGTCGAGGATTGAGGGTGAAGTAAGGGGGTCGATAGAGGATGGAGCCTACGTCAAGGGGCCAGTATACATAGGCGATGGGGCGACGGTTCGCTCCGGCTCCTACATCGAGGGGCCAGTATACATAGGCGGCGGGAGCGATGTCGGGCCGAACTGCCGCATACACCCCTACACCAGTATAGGTGAGGGTGTTAGGATAGGAAACGCCAGCGAGGTTGAGGGTAGCATAATCATGGATGGAACCCGGATAGGGGCCCTCTCATATATAGGTTATAGCATAGTTGGGGAGGGCTGCGCCATAGGGGCTGGCTCCATAACGGCAACCATCCGCTTTGACTCCAAGACGATAAGGATGAGGATAAAGGGGCAGCTTGTGGATAGTGAGAGAACCGAACTTGGCGTGGTGATGGGGGATAACGTTAAGGCTGGTGTAGGCTCAATCTTCATGCCTGGTGTACGGGTTGGATGTAACAGCTGGATAGGGCCCAACATGGTCGTGTATAGGGATGTCCCCCCGAACTCCTTCCTGACGGCTGAGCAGAGCGTAACCGAGAGGGAACGTCCTCAGGAGGGTTGAGAAAGGAAGAGTAATAAGGCCGTTCTTGGAATTTAAGGGTGGTGTTACTGAGATGTCGATGGCGCAGAGGAGGTTCTTCAGCGAGATATCAACATTCGTCGACAAGACCGTCACGGTCACAACTGTGGATAACAAGACCTACACCGGGACCCTAGCCGGGATAAACCCGGACAACCTGAGCTTATGCCTTGTGGATGCGAAGGATGAGAAGGGCCAATCGATACAGAAGGCTGTCCTCAGCGGGAACATAGTCGCCCGGATACTCTTGGTTGGGAAGGTCTTCGACCTAAGGGGTTTGGCTGAGAGGCTTGAGAAGGTCTTCCCCAGGATGGTCAAGCTGTACGAGAAGGAAGGCTTCATCTGGGTTATGGATAAGGTTAAGGTTACAGAGAAGGGTGTGGTTGAGGGTTCTGGACCGGCGGCTGAGAGGGTTCAGAGGGTATACTCACAGTTTGTGAGCGAGATGGAGAGGGGTTGAGGACGGCAACTACGAGCATGCTAGACATGATTTGGTAGTCTAAACCATCCACCTTAAGCCTGCTCCTTACAGCCCCTTTGAGGTTTAAGGGTTTAACCTTCACTCCGGTTCTACCACGACAGCTGTGCCAGTGGCCGATATCAGAACAACGCCAGCCTGCAAGCCGAGGTCTGAGGTCTCTATATCCAGCCCGACCACCGCGTTGGCTCCCATACTTCTAGCCTTGGCCTTGAGGCGTTCTAGGGCCTCCTCCCTAGCCTTCTCGATCTCCGTCGTGAAGGCTGTAACCTCACCACCAAACATCGATTGGATCCCAGCCACAAACTTGCCCAAGACTCCTCTAGTTCTTGGGGTTAGGCCCGTAACGATGCCTAGGATCTTCGTGATCTTGTATCCCGGAATGGTTGGGGTGGTCGTCACCATTATGTCGGTTGTGGCCGATGCTATAGGCGCGCCGCAGTTATGGCAGAACCTAGCGTTCGGTTCAACCTCAGCTCCACACTTCCAACACTTCAATTTCGGTCTCTCCTCCAATCAAATAGGAAGATATCCCTAGAAACTCAAAAAAGTTTTTGGGATATCTATCCCATTCTAAAATTAACCGATTATCTCGACTAGGCTTCCTAGGGCTATTCCTGGGAGTCCCTTCCTGAAGCGGGCTCTTACGAGGCCGTTCTTCCCGTGTGTTGCGACTATCTTCCCTATGCACTTCCTCTCACCGACGGGCCACGCAACCTTTCTACCTATCAACTGGCTGGCCTCACTGAAGGACCTAACACCTGGGAAGCGTAGGAGGCACTCCCTCGACCTCTGGGTTTTGGGGCCCCTCCTATAGTTTACAACAACACCGCGCAGGGCATCTGATCTAGACATCTGAACCACCCTTCCCGCGGGGTTTCCATGAGGTTTAACCGATCAGTCGGGTCAGGGTCTATATCAGGTGGTGGTGATAATCCTTCAAGAACGATTAAGAGTGTAGAGGATGGATATAAATTTATAGGGTTGCGGTGTGGATGGAGGGTTTGCATGTCCAGCAGGCTCAGGGATAGGTTGGAGAGGATGCTGAAGCTCATAGAGGAACTTAAAGCTGACGCCTCAAGGGGGGTTCCAATAATCGTTGAGGGCTTTAGGGATGTTGAAGCCTTGAGAGAGCTCGATGTTAGAGGGCGTATCATACCAGCTAAGGCCTCTGGGAGAACCCTGATCGACCTCGTGGAGGAGGTTGAGGGCTTGGGTAAGCCCGAGGTCATCCTACTATTAGACTTCGATAGGAGGGGTAGGGAGTGGACGGGGCTACTAACCAGACAGTTTGAGAGGGCGGGGATAAAGGCTAACACGAACTTTTGGAGACTTCTATCAAACCTCTCCGGGAAGGAGGTTAAGGATATAGAGGGCCTCCTCTCCTACGTCAAGACTCTACACAGAAAGGCCGGGCGGGGTATGGAATAAAATATTAAGGACGAAGCAACCTATTATAGGGAGTGGTTAAACCGGCGAGGTTATGGAGAATTTAGAGGTGAAGATTGTGTCATCACAAGCTCTCACAGTCAAATACGTAATATACGCGAAGTTTGAGGTTGAGGGTGTAGTCGAGAAACCGGATGTGATAGGGGCGGTATTCGGACAGACCGAGGGGCTATTCGGCCCAGAACTCGACCTTAGGGAGCTCCAGAAGTCCGGCAGGATAGGACGGATAGAGATAGAGATACACTCGGAGAAGGACAAGACAGGTGGGAGGATAATAATCCCAACAAGCCTGGATAGGGTCTCAACAGCCATAATAGCCGCCAGCATAGAGAGTATTGAGAGGATCGGGCCCTGCCTCGCGAAGGTCACCCTCGAGAAGATAGAGGATGTTAGGGAGTCGAAGAGGAAGGCCATAATAGAGAGGGCAAAGGAGATACTGCACAAGTGGAATATGGAGACTAGGCCTGAGACTGAAGAGGTCTTCAGGGAGGTCTCGGAGATACTCAGGGCTGCGAGGGTTGAGAAGTATGGACCGGAGGGATTGACGGCTGGTCCAGACATAGACTCATCGAAGGAGATAATAATCGTCGAGGGGAGGGCTGACGTGATAAACCTATTGAAGAACGGAATTCAGAACGTGATAGCCCTTGAGGGAGTCAAGATACCGAAGACCATAATAGAGTTGACCAAACGGAAGGAGGCGACTGCCCTACTGGATGGAGATAGGGGAGGGGACCTAATCCTGAAGGAACTGCTGCAGGTGGCCAACATAAAGTATGTGGCTAGGGCTCCTAAGGGTAAGGAGGTTGAGGAGCTCACGTTGAAGGAGATAATGACCGCCCTCCAGAATAGGGTTCCGGTTGAGGAGGTTAAGGCAAAGAAGCCCAGACGTCGGAGGCAGAAGGTTCTCCTACCGAAGGAGGTAGTCGAGGCGGCGAAGGAGCTTACCGGAACCTTCGAGGCTGTCCTATTCAACGAGAAGATGGAGGAGGTTAAGCGTCTACCCGTCAGTGAGTTGGCTGAGAGGTTGAAAGAGATAGATGGGATTGACACCGTAGTCTTCGATGGGATAATCACCCAGAGGCTCGTAGATATAGCTACCGAGAAGAAGATAAAGTACCTAATCGCTGCCCGTATATCCGGGGTTGTTAAGCAACCCCTGAACGTTAGGCTCTTAACATTCGACGATCTGAAGCTGCCGGACTAGCCCCCTCTAACTACCACTACTTCTTTTGGAGCCTACTCAGTAGGGCGGCAACCATTACCGGTAGGATCACGGTTGCGTCGCCCTCTATCATCAAGTGGTCCGCATCCTCCTTTATCTTGCTCCAGGAGATCGCCTCCCGTGGCCTTGCCCCTGAGAGGCTTCCATCCCACTCTACGGCTGTGCTGATGTATACGGCGTAGTCTAGTCCTTCCTTGAACTGGTTCCACCAGAGCGTGTGGTGTTTTGATATCCCACCACCGATTATGAGAGCTCCTGTTCTCTCCGCCGTGAACACGATCTCGTTCAGTTCACTCTCGTCCCTCAGCAGGTCTATCTTGAGTTTGTGGTCTTGTGAGAAGAGCCATATCTGGTATCCGACCGCTCCATCTGTTATCCCGGGTACGTATACGGGTATACCGTTCCTGGCAGCCCAGTATAGGATTGAGCTCTCGTTACATAATCTCCTTCCAATCTCGTGGCATAGCTTTCGTGTCGAAAGTTCTCTAACGCCCTCACCCCATAGGGTCTCTAGTAGGCTCCTCATCTTCTCCTCGATTATGATTCCGTAGCTCTCGTTCGGGACCAGGATGTTACCTAGTCTATTTATCCCCCTCTTGTGTAGGGTTACGTCATCCATCGAGAATCTTCCCTTAAAGTAGCTCCTCCAGCACCTCGCTAAGTCGTGGTCTAGGGTGCCGCATGTTGTAACTAGGACATCCACGAGCCTACGCTTCACGATCTCCCTTATCACACCCCTAGTTCCCGTCGCCACGATGTTGGCTGGGAAGGAGAG
>QMYL01000106.1 GCA_003662645.1 Candidatus Bathyarchaeota archaeon | reverse complement strand
TTATGTATAAGGTGGAGGTTAATGTTTAGTGTTGATGTCGACAACCGTTTGAGAGACCCAGGGAGGACGGCGATGACGCATGCTGAGGATTTGAAGTTCAGGCTTGTAACCGTTGAACTTCTTAGAACAGCGAAGAAACGGTATACGTACAGGGAGCTGGCGAGCAAAACTGAGCTCCCGGTAACTGTTTTGAGCAGATACGCTAAGGGACACGTCCTACCGAACACCGAGAGGGCTAGACAACTCTGGGAGACCCTATCCAAACTCGTCGGCCTCGAGGTTGAGTTGAAGAGGAGGATAAAGTTCAACGAGGAGGGATACTTCGATAACACATCGATCATAGGCGATATAACTCTGCTGAGGCAGGCTGCGCACTACGCACTCGCAAAGTTCGCCGGAAAACGAGTAACGAAGGTCCTGACGGCGGCCGTGGATGGGGTTCCGCTGGCGACGATGATAGCTGAGTCCCTGGGGGTGAACCTCGTGATAGCGAAGAGCAGAAAGGAGGTTGGGGTTCCATCCTTCCTCGAGGAGACCTACGTCCTGAACAACTCAGGTGTGACGATGACCCTCTACGTTCCCAAGAGCGCGATAAAGAAGAAGGACAGCGTCCTGATAGTAGACGACATGATAAAGAGCGGCGACACCCAAGCCGCCCTCGTGAACATAGTGAATAAGGCTAAGGCTGAGGTCTCGGGTCTGTTCTCGCTGATAGCTATCGGGAGACAGTGGAGGAGGAAGATAAGGCTGCCTGAGGACTGCCAGGTTGAGATAGTTCTGGAGCTCGACTCACCACAGTCAGGGGAGAAGGATTAGGGGTACGGGTAAAGCTTAATACCACTTCACACTCTCCTTTTTGTTGAGTAATCGCTTATTGGATGGTGTATCCGAGTTTGGGGGTTGAGGAAGTACTCTCAAGGATACCCACATACTCTATGGAGCTCGGGTTGAACCTCAATAAGCCCGAGGATAGGTTCAAGTGGTTCCTCGCCTCCATACTATTCGCAAAGAGAATATCGGCCGACATAGCCAAGCGAACCTACAAGAGATTCATCGAGGAGGACCTGACAACCCCGGAGAAGATACTGAAAGCCGGATGGGACAAGCTGGTCGAGGTGCTTGACTCCGGCGGATACGTCAGGTACGACTTCTCAACAGCCTCTAACCTGCTTGAGATAATGAGAAAATTGAAAGATGATTACGGAAGCCTTGAGGGCCTCCACGAAGCCGCGAGGGATCCACGCGACCTCGAAAGGCGGTTGATGGAGTTTAAGGGGGTCGGCCCGGTATGCGTCAACATATTCTTAAGGGAACTCCGCGGTGTTTGGAGGAAGGCTCAGCCGAGACCTTCAAAGATAGCCCTTCAAGTCTCTAGGGCAATCGGTCTGGGCAGGGTTGAACTCTACGAGTCGGCCCTTGTCAGGTTGAACCTCGAGTACTGTAAGAAGGGTAGATGTGCGGAGTGCCCGGTTAAGCAGTATTGCGAGAGGAGAACGAGTCCGCCAGAAAACTTTAAATCTTGAACGTCAGCCTTATAATGGTTTAAGTGCCCTTCTCAAGTGATGATGGTGATGCTGAGTGGCTGAGGATGAGGAGCTTGAGAGGATAAGGCGCGAGAAGCTGAGAAGGTTGATGAGGAGGTTGGCTGGAGGAGCTGGAGAGAAGCCGAGAAGAACAGTCCTAAACAGGCCCGTTGAGTTGAATGATCGCACATTCGAGGAGTTCGTTAGGAAGCACCCCCTCGTCGTCGTTGACTTATGGGCGCCCTGGTGTGCTCCATGCAGAATAGTCTCACCCATCATAGAGGAGTTAGCTAGAGACTACGCTGGCAAGATAGCCTTCGGAAAGCTGAACGTCGATGAGAACCAGTTTACGGCTATGCAGTACGGCGTGATGAGCATCCCAACGCTCCTCATCTTCAAGGATGGGAAGCTCGTCGACAGGATTGTTGGGGCTATGCCTAGGAGGATGCTGGAGCCTAGGATAACCCGCCACCTATAAGCCACCATCGAGTATTTGACCGCAAACACCAGCCTTAGAAGGTTCAGCTAACCCTAAATCCTCACATACACCACGTCGAAGGCTATATGAAAGGGGACGCATAGGAGAGGAGATGAAGAGGAGGAGTAAACCCTACAGGGTTATTAAGAGGAGAACCGGGAATGGACGTACAGCCTTAGTTGTGAGCACACCCTACTGGAGGCCTGGGACGGACTTCTTGGATGAGATCGTCAGATCTATTAGAGGAGTTGTTAGGGACGGAGGTATCCTAACCATATCCGAGAAGGCCATCTCGACGGCTATGGGAAACCTGATCGACGAGAGCGTTGTTAGACCGGGTTTACTCGCCCGCATCCTAGCTAGGTTCTGGATGCGTTATGTCTGGGGTTACGCTTTGGGTAGGTTATGCCACCTGAAGGAGAGGAATATTCGACGTTTAAGGTTTTACCCCGCTAGGGAGGGGGGCATACATAAGGAGACGGTCCTCAGGTATGCCGGCTTCCTCCACGCCCTTCAATGGGGCTCTGAGGGCGGGATAGACGCGAGTAACCTACCCTACTCCTACGTGAGCCTACCGCTGAAGGAACCGTGGATGGTTGCCGATATGATACGTCGATACGTCAGGGATAGGTTGGGTAGGAGGGTCACGGTTATGATAGTCGACACCGATAAGACGTACTCGATGGGGGGCTTCCACTTCACACCGCGTCCCACATCGGTTAGGGACATACATCAACTCGGGGGCTTCATGGCTTACCTGCTTGGTAGAGCGTTAAAGCTGAGGAGGAGGTCTACCCCGATAGCCATAGCTGGCTCCAAGATACCGACTGAGCTGGCTTTAGATATAGCCGAGGAGTCTAACAGACTTAGGGGTTCAGGAGCCGGGATGACCGTCTGGGATATGGCTGAGACCTTCGGCGTATCGATCACGGAGGTGACGTGGGAGATGCTCGACGGAGTTGAGCATAGGCCGATCGTTATAGTGAGGCTTAGGGTGAGAAGCGGTTGAAGACCATCGCTAGGGCTCCGTAGAGGACCACGTCCCCTCCGAGTGGGGTTATCCTTATCTCCGGAACCCTATTTCTCGTATGCTCTCCTATATAGCGTCTTATCGGCTCTATAACTAGGCTCCTATTGTTTAATGCCACGGATCCACCGACCGTTATCAGGGATGGATCATACGCATCGTTCACGCATGCGAAGCCTATGGCATTCAGCCTCCCTATCCTGTCGACTATCTCCAGGGCCAAGCTGTCCCCAGCCTTGGCGGACTCGTATAGGCTCTTGGCCGATATCCTCCCGCCCTCCCTCTCCCTCATCATAGAGAGGAGGCTGAGCTCCACCTCGTTTCTGCTCTTATCCCTAAGTATTAGGTCGACGTAGTTCGGTATCCCGTTCCCTGAGCAGTAGGCCTCCCAGTGACCCCTCTTCCCGCATCCGCAGAGGAGGTGCCCCTCATAGTCTATAGTGAAGTGGCCTATCTCCGTTGCGTTCCCATCCTTCCCGATTAGGAGTTTCCCGTCGACGTATACACCTCCACCTATACCGGTGCTTATCGTTATGTAGGCTAGGTTCTCAACCCCCTTACCGGCTCCAAAGAACCTCTCACCCATAACGGCCGTTGAGCAGTCGTTCAGTAGGTAAGTCTTGAGGCCGAGCTCCTCCTCTATCGGTTCAACGAGGGGGACGAACTCATATGGTATGTTTGTGGGCTTCATGAGGCCTCCCCTCTTCAGGTCTAGGGGTCCGGCTGAGCCTATACCTACACCCTCAACCTCCCCTAGTTTTAGGCCCTCAACCCTTATTGAACGGATCATCCTCACTATCTGGCGGCTTACACCTAGGGGTCCCCTCCTCGTCTCCGTCCTCTCCATAAGCCTCGCCAGTATGTTCCCCCTCTCATCCCCGAGTACAACCCTTACATTTGTCCCTCCTAGGTCAACTCCAAAAGCCAATCTCCGTCCCATATGGACCAACCTAAGCGCTGGGACGCTCATGAAAGAAATTGTCTGGGTTGATTATTAAGTTTATAATGTTTATAGGGTTTTTATCGGGTACCTCCCATAATCTAACACGGTCTCCATGATTATCTCGTATGCCCTATTCCTCCTTAATGGAGGGACCGTCTCCGTTATCCCGAGCATGAAGCCGTCCCCGGGGGCGGCCTCCTTCAGGAGGCTTTTTACATAAGATCTTAGGTCTTCCGGTTTGTAGTAGAAGGTCGTCTCCGGGATGTTCAGCCATAGGGCGATATCCCTACCCCAAGACTTCCTTGCCTCTCTGACCGTTAAGTTTCCAATCGGTGGGGGTGTGAAGCCGTGGATGAAGTCGAGACCTGACTCTTTTATCAGGTCCCTCAGGTTTCTCAGCCTTCCATCCATGTGGGATCCGACCAGCTTTCCACTCTTATGGAGTATCTCCGTGTATTCTTGGTAGTAGGGTAGGCAGTACCTCTCAAAGAGCCTCGGGCCGATCAAGACCTCATCTATATTATCACCTAACAGGACGAGTTTAGCCGGAGAACCAGCTATAACCCTGCAGATCTCACGTTTCCTCTCGGCCACAACCTCCAGTAG
>QMYL01000105.1 GCA_003662645.1 Candidatus Bathyarchaeota archaeon | reverse complement strand
GGCGTAGAGAAGCCAGTAGTGAGGTGTACAGTTGACGCTTTGCATCTCTTAGGGTATTACGCCCTGATCTACTCTAGGAGGGAGTTTATACGTATGGTTGAGGGGTTGAGGTCTGAACATCCAGCGTTTATAGGGGAGGCCCTCTCCATGGCGAGGATATTCTCTAGGGTTCTCCCAGAGAAAGATCCTGAGAGAACTCTCTGCGCTAGAATATTGGAGGCGGAGGTGAAGTTTTAGAGGGGGTTAAGTCTATGGGGATTAAGAGCCTAGTTAAGAGTGGGCTTCTGGAGGTTTGGCCCGACCTCTTCGACGCTAGAGTTGACGATAGGGCTGCACCTGACCTCGCCGATGTCATGGGTGGTGGAAGAGAGTCTTTCTATTCGAGTCCAGACGAGTTCTTCGAGAGAACCTACCTCACAACGTCCATGCGAGGCCTAATAGAGGATGTAGCCAAAGTTCTCCGAGACCGGACGGGAGGGGGAACTTTCATCCTCACATCACTCTTCGGAGGCGGGAAGACCCACACCCAAATATTCCTGTACCACGCGTTCACCTCACCGGGGAAACTCAGCGTCTTCGATAGTGAGCTTGCCTCTAAAGTCGCCGAGGCTGGTAAGCCCATAATAGTTGTGATGGATTGTAGCAGGGCTAACTTTGTTCCCCACCCAGAGGAGCCGTGCAGGATTGGAGGGTTCGAGATAAAGACGATATGGGGGATGCTAGCGTACAAGCTTGGAGCCTACGCCAAGATTAAGCATTTAGATTCTGGGAAGGCTGCGGCTCCAGATGTTAACCTGCTGAGGAGGATACTCTCGGAGCCCAAGGAGCCTGTTATAATACTCCTAGACGAGATCGTCCATTACGTCTTTAACATGGGGAGGTCGGAGAGGCTTAAGGACTACGCTGGCAAGGGTCTCCTTTTCCTCGACTACCTCTCCAGAGCTGTTGAGGCTACGCCTGGAGTAGTCTTGGTTGCGTCGGTCCAAGCCGAGTATAGGGTGGAGCGTGGCCAAAGATACCTCTTTGGAGAGAGGGTTTTCGAGGAGGAGGCTAGGAAGGTCTTCCGGGCTCTAAGCCGCGAGTCAACCAGGATAGTTACGCCTGTAGCGCCGAGGGACGTCGTGGCTGTATTGAAGAAGAGGATCTTCAAGAGGATAGACTTCGATGTTGCTAGGAAGGCTAGGGACATGCTCTACTCCGGCTACAGGGAGAACGTGGAGGGCGTCGAGGCTGAAACCGACTTGCACAACGCGCCGACAGAAGCCTGCCGATTCATAACGGCACGTGAAACATACCCGTTCCACCCCAAATACGTCGAGGTTCTCCAAGAATTTGTAACTAGAAACCCCGACCTGCAGAAGACTAGGGACGCCATCAGGATCACGAGGAAGGTCTTGAGGAGGCTTCTTAGGGGGAAAGGCGACCCAACCTTCGTTATGCCATGGCATATAGACTTGAGGAGCCGTGAGGTTAGGAGGATGGTTCTGACGAGCGGCTTCAGCGACTTCAACGACGCGGTTGAGAGGGACATCGTTTCGGAAGAGGGGAGGCTTGGAAGCGTCAGGGAATGCTCAAACGTGATGCTTGCACTCAGGATAGCGACAGCCGTCTTCCTCAAGACGTACACGTATGAAACCTTCAAGGAGCCTTTGAAGGTCTTCCCAGACTTGAAGAACGTCTGCCTGATGGCTTATGACCCTGAAACGTTTGCTCATGAAGGTTTACAGCCATCCGACATCGCGACAACACTCGAGGAGATGGTGAGGAGGCTCCCCCACTTCGTGAGTGAGGAGGGGAGATACTGGTTCACGCCCTTCGCCTCGGTCCTGGAGCATGTGGAGAAGAAGGCGGCTGAGCTGATGATGGGACCCCGCCTAGCACTCTACCAAACCCTGAAGGAGAACGTTGAGAAGGTTCTCGTCAGCAAGAGAAGAGGCGTAGAAGAGAAAGGATTCATCTTCAACAAGAAAAACACTTTCGTCGTAGGTTTTGGGGAGGATCCGTGGTCTAAGGCGGAAATCGAGGATTCACAGTCCCTCAAGCTCGTCGTGATGGTTAAGCCGGATGTGGAGGAGGATGAAGTCCGCAGGTTAATCTTCATGTCGAGTGAATTGAGCAGAAGAATATACAGGAATACGGTTGCCGTCGTTCTACCGAAGGCTGGAGTCGACTTCGACGTTCTCCTCGCCTACACCGCTAGGATAAACGCCGCCACAGACATCCAGAGCAGGCTGGGCGAGTACTATAGGGATAGGGACATACGGAGCCTCCAGCAGGGCAAGCTGAAGAAGTACATTCAAGACTGCACGGAGAAGCTCCAAGCCGAGATACTCTCAGCCTTCACCAAGATAGCCTACCCAGCCAAGGAGGGCGCGGAGGACGTTGTGAAGTACGTTGAGACGGCCGCTTCAAACTCGATAATCTCTCAGGTTGAGGCTGGACTTGGAGATCCAAGCACGGGCCCAAAGATCAGGACGGAGTTCACATTCGAGGATCTCAGAGAGTTCATTAAGGCGAACCTTAACATCGACGTTGTCGAGGCGGACGATGTAACCAAGACGTTCAGCGAGATCGTCAGCCTGTTCTACACGTCTCCCTCAGCGCCCTTCACGACGAGAAGCGCGATCGAGGACGCCCTGTTAATGGGAGTTGACAGCCACGACGTAGGAATCTGGCAGGACAACGAGATATACTGGAAGAGTGTTGAGCCGGAGAGCTTCGAGGTTAAGAGGCCTCTGAAGGACACTGCCGAGATATACTCTTACCGTAGAGCAGCCCGCATCTTCGCCGACAGGTTGAAGGGTCAATCCGGAGAGTTCAGGGAAGACAAAACCGTCAAGATAGTGTGGTTTGAAGTTGAAACTTTAGGGAAGAAGTTTAGGCTGGAAGACCTGCTTAGCCAGGAGGGCTGGGAGGACATCCTCAAGGAGGGAACGATACGCAGATGCGAGAGAACCATCGAGAGAGGCTTCCTATTGAAGGTTGAACCTGGATTCCTCAAGGTTAAGCTCGGCGAGGAGGCGAAGATCAGATTGAACGTTGAGCGTGTAGGAGATTACAGCTCGAAGGTAACGCTTAAAGTTGAGCGTGGAACGTTAACCACGCCCAGCGGGGTGCCGACGTTCACGTCTGAATGGAGCCTCGGAGCCCTACCTATAGGTGCACACTCGTTCACGATCGAGGCGGTTGGAGAAGACGGTGTAAAAGCCTCCGAGAAGGTTAACGTTAACGTTGAGAGTGAAGAGTGGACCGAGATAGTTACGGATAACCTCTCAACCCTGAACGTTGGAAGTAAACTTGTGAGCGTATCCCCCTCAGACCTTCTAACGTGCAGGCTCACGCTGGAAGCCGTCTCAAAGGCGGGGTTGAAGGCTAAAGCGAACCTGACGGTCACCCTAGGAGAGAAGTCGTCGTTCACTATGAGGGGTGAAGAGGCCAGCGTTGCAGAGCTCTACATGAGACACATCAGCAACATAGAGAGGGCGCTTCAGAGACTGAAGATCTCGGTAGATGGAGACGTATCCTTCGATGAGCCTCCTCTAATCGACAGCCAGAAACTAACCGTCTTCTCACCGTTAAACAAGAGGGTGAGGTTCAAGTTATGGGTGAAGAGGTAATCCTCGGCGGAGGGCAGACCCAACAGGTTGAGTGTAAACCGTACATAGCCATTAGGTGCAGGGGTGGAACCGCAACCTTCCTGTGGGCATCCTCACCCCGAGACCGGCTGGAGAGCTCGGTGGACTTGAAGGTTAAAGTTGACACTGAAGAGCTCATGTGGCTCGCTAGAACCCTTAACTGCCGCTTAGATGAGGATGACATCGTCTTCCCAAGTCTCGACCCATACAATCGAGTGTTGATCTACGCATGCGTCAGGAAGACCATCAGATCTCCACGTAAGGCTAGATACCTAGCCAGCCTCGTCCTCGACCTGAACAGCTGGGAAGCCTTCTACTGGGCCTCAACGATAAGAGAGGATTGGTGGCTGAACAGAAGCGTCAAGAGACTCTATAAGGTTGCGAAGGCGTTCAAGATACTCTTCAACTTGGAATAGGAGGAGGACAGTTTCGCGTTGAACCTTCAAGGTAACGTTGAGGCTCTCCTAGGAGCCTTCCTAGAAGAGTTGAGCTACCACCCCCTCATAGCTCCATTCCTGAACGTATCCGGCAAGCCGGCCATCGAACCGTACATTCACCAAGGTGAGGTTGTATCAGCGGTTTCCCCCAGAAACCCGATTAGAATTCTTATCGGAGACGAGATAGGGCTGGGAAAGACGATAACGGCGATCTCGATAATGAAGGTTCTGGAGAAGTATGGTAGGGTGAGAAGGATTCTGATAGTTCTCCCAAGAGTTCTCATAATGCAGTGGAGGAAGGAGCTTGAGAGGATGGGGATACCGGCCTCGAGGATCAGACATCTGGAAAGGGATACTTTAAGGTTCCTGAAGGCTTCAGGTTTCCCTGAAGGCTTCTACCTCGCTTCGATGGATCTGCTTAAGCGTGAAGAGTATATAGATGACGTGGCCGAGGTTAGGTGGGATCTGATAATCGCGGATGAGGTTCACAAGTTTGGGCATAGAACGGTGAGGTTCTGGGAGATAGGTAAGAAGCTCGTTGAGGC
>QMYL01000104.1 GCA_003662645.1 Candidatus Bathyarchaeota archaeon | reverse complement strand
TCGCCAAGATGAGGGTCAAAGAGCTGTACCGAAACCTCACACCCTCGAGAGAGCACTATAGATCGACTCAACAAGCCTGAGGAGCAAACCCCTAACCCTATCAGAACTTGCAACAACGCATAGAACAACTGAGATTACCAGTATCAATATAGATGACGAGACATCCCCAAGGGTCAGGGTAAGATGCTCGAAGACTACGCCACCAAGAAAGGCACCAGCCGAATACCAGACAGTCTTCCCAAAAACTTCTATGGCGAGGAGCTTCAAGACTGGGAAGCGGGCTGAACCTGCCAGCAAGACTATAGGAGCATCGGGTAAGGGTGAGATGGCAACAACCAACACAGCCAAGTAACCATACTTCCTTATCCAAACAGAGATTAAATCATCCCCGCCATCATCTCCACACACCCTCCTAGAACCCCTCAAGGCCTCACCGATCCCCAAACCCCAATAGTATGCGGCGGTATCTCCAATCGCACCGCCCAAACCAGCCGAGAAGCCGAGGAGGAGCGGATTATAAACTCTAGTAAGAGGGAGGAAGACCGGGATAAACATATCCTTCCCAACTATCGTGAGGTGGCTCAGCAAAGAAGCCGAGAAGACCCCTATGAGACCGTACTCACCAAGGTCAACCCCAGAACCCAATACATAATAGAGGATGAACGCCGAGAGGACGACCACAGCAGCCAACGAAGATATCACCAAGAGAGGCTTAAACCCCAAACCCAAACCCCTTAAATAATTAATACACCATCAAACATCCAACCGCCCCTAAATCTATGAAGGAGCGATATAACCTTTACGTCAACCTCCCGCCAGACCTAAACCAAAACTACTTACGAAGGAGCCTACTAACCCCCACAACCAACTTCAAGGACTACCAAACCACCCTAAACCCAAGTTCACCCAAAACATAACTATAGGAAGGCTCAAGATACTTGGTCGCAACCCAACGAAGAGCCTAGCTGGCAGCTTATTGATCTTACCTAAATGGCCCTACTAACATTCTCGTAGGTATGCACGATTGTTTTAAATACTTTTACAGCTTGTTTCAGGTTAGATTCTAAGGATTCCCTTGTATGAAGCTTGTAAAAATAAGATATGACGCCAAACTTTTGGATCAGCTGATACGGTAGTGACCTACTGAACCGTTTGTCACCTACATCTACAATCATCGGGGGGCCGCTACTTATTGACATGAGATTCTTATTGACAGATTTTTGTATCTTTCTGCGTATTTCTGAATCATGCAGCTCCGGAGCGAACAGATAGGGACGGAAAGATGGACGATTCGGTTGATAGTAACTATGGTATTCTATGTAGATGTTAGGGCGGTGTTCCGCGATCCAATTCCATAGGCTGGTAGCCTCAACACTTCCAGTATCACCGGAGGCTATCCGATCAAACTCGAAAAGCGGATTCTCGCCTAAAGAGTTAACCATCACGGTTCCCAAAGCCTCACCATCAGGATTTGTCTGGGGAATTACATCAATGATCCATTTTCTCCTCACATACCTTGCGAAGCTATCATCACTAAGGAGGTACTCTATCAATCCATGGCATGCCCAGGCACCGAACTCTGACGGTTGCGGCGAAGCAGCCACAACAATTCTCCCAATATACACATTACTTCGATTAAATATCGTTAAGACGTTAATTGGACGGCCTTGAGCCGTTTTTCCGATACTACTTAACTTGCATAAATCGGCTTTCTCATTTGAGATGCGGTTCAGCCACTTAGTCATCTTTGAAGGCGGATACCAGAAACTATTCGACACATAAACTGTTTGATAGGGTTTTAGATCGATTGATAACGTGAGGTTCCATTCACCGCATGAAGCGGATGAGACCTCGTTTGGAACTCGACTCCATTTGTCTCGCTTTTTCATCCAGACGTAAGCTTCGTCACCGTCGAGTTTATCGATGCCATGCACATCTAACCTTAGCAACCTATTAACACCCAGCTTGTTTTTAATTCTTATGCAGAAGTACCATGACATTGTATTGTAGAAGTCCCCACTCCCCCAATCTTTACGAGCTCTCATCGAGAAGTGATTGAAGCCAATATACTTTATGTCTTCACCATTACCACACTCGAAATCACTGGTGATCTCCACATCTTTACCAGAATATTTCATGTTTCCTCAACCTTTACATCTTTCTCATTATTCAGGAGCCCAAACAAACCTCAACGGCATCCCTTACCCGGTTCTATCAGGCACTCCTCAAGCATATCGAAGACCTCCCTGGCAAGCTCAGCCTTCGTCCCATCGAAGCTCCTAACCACACCTCCACGGCCTACCAGAACAGCCTCATGGTGTTCACCCTTAATCTTGTAGAGGTCATTTGCAACGACTAGGACCGCACCGGTCCTATCGAGCTCCTCACGGCCCCTCTCGATCAGATCCTCCCCCGAGACGCCGCACTCAAGCTTGAACCCAACTATCCCAAGCTCCGGGTAACGCCTCGAGACCTCATCTATAACCTTAACCGTTGGGACGAGTTTCACATCCCATGTCGAGCCGGACCTAACCTTCTCGCCGACATAGGTTGAGGGCTTAAAGTCGAGTATAGCCGCCGAGAACACGGCGAGCTCGTAACCACCACTATCGAGCTCCCTCAAGACCGCGTCAAGCATATCCTCAACCGTGTAAACCCTAACAACCGGTATATACCTCGGGAAGTCAACGCTTCCAGGCCCATAGATAACCTTAACCCTGCAACCCCTACGGAAGGCCTCCCTAGCAAGCCAGTAACCAAGCCTGCCAGAAGACTTGTTCGATATATACCTAACCGGATCAAGGTCATAACGGGTTGGACCGGTAAGGATTAGTACTCCCCTACCCCTAAGAACGCTTATCGACAGACACCTAACCACATGATCAACCGCCTCCCAAACCTCTGCAACCTTCGCCACACCTTCACCAATCCTAGGCTCTACGAAGGTTACACCCATACCCCTAAGCCTCTCCACACAACCCCTGAATGCCTCGTTATTGTACAGTCTAAGGTTCATAGCCGGGGCGATCAGGAGCCTACTCGGCTCCGTCGAGGCGCAGAGCGCAGTAACGGCGTTATCCGCTATACCGTCGGCTATCTTGTCGATGGTATTCAGGGTTGCCGGGTAGACGATGACTAGGTCGTACCGGGCCAGATGCTCAGCCATTCCGGTGAGCTCCAAGACGACGGGGTTCGATGTGGCCCACTCCATAACCTTTGGACTGACGCCGAAGTCAACGGAGGCTCGGGTCATGTAGGCCGTAACATCAGCCCCATACCTCCTAAGCTCCCTAGCCAGCTTCGGGGCCTCTATCGATGCTACACTTCCAGTTAGGCATAGGGCTATCCTCCTCCCCGATAGCACCCCACCCTTCCCAGACAGTTCAACCGAACCCCTAACCCTTGGGAGACCGCCGACAACCCCACCACCGTCATGGAGTATGTTGGAATAATCAATGAATCTGGACTTGCAAGGGTTCCCCCTGCAGTATAGTATCCTGGACCCCTCGACGTCGTCGGCTAACGCCATTATCGTCGACGAGGACATGTACCAACCGGCGCCATCGTGGTAGCAGATCGAACCCCTACCAGGTTCCCCACCGTGGTCGGAGGCTATACGCATAAGCTCACCAATCAAGAAATCGATACCAGAAGGCCTAAGCCCAGACGAGAGCTCCAAGGCCCTACTCCTCCTCATCTCGGTATACCTCAACCTATCCTCGGGAACCCCATCCAACCTAACCCAATCCCTGATCGTGATATTCGTGAAGACATGAACACCCCTACAAAGCCGGGTAACCTCAACTC
This sequence comes from Candidatus Bathyarchaeota archaeon, assembly GCA_003662645.1. Lineage (GTDB taxonomy): Archaea > Thermoproteota > Bathyarchaeia > Bathyarchaeales > B26-1 > B17-G17. The sequence continues at coordinate 896 of QMYL01000104.1, read as the reverse complement.
TCTCATCGTGGAGTACGTGGAAGGCCTCACCAAAATCGGCGAGGATGAAGTTCCCACGCCTATAACCCCTACCCAGCTCAGACCTCAGATAACTCAGAGCATCCAAGGCCCTAGAGAAGTAAGTCAATACATCCATCAAGAGTAGACCCCTACTCCTATAGGCCCTAACCACGCCGCCGGTATGCTGATCTGTGGCAGCCGCGAAGAGGCCGGCCTCGTTGAAACCGATCCAAGTACCCCTAGAGGACGAATCGACTGGATGGTAGACCCTGAACCTACCGGCCGAGACCCTTGGGGGCTCCTCGAAGCTACCGACCCTCGCATATCTATTATGGAGGGCCATTATCGGGAAACCATCGATGAATTGGTATAGGAATATGAGGGTGCACACCCAAGCTTCACCCAAAAACTAAAAGGGGCTCCGGGGTTATTAAGTTAACCCTACCCGAGGAGGCGAGGAGCTACTCAGCTATATCTGATAGGGTAATCTCTTTAGCCCCCCCATCAACCATCTCACGTATCGCCCTCTCACTATCTCCGGGTTTCAAATCAACCCCACGTATCGCATCAACGAGCAGGTAGGTCTCGAAGCCATACCTAAGTGCATCCAACACCGTACTCTTCACACAGTAATCGGTCGCCAAACCCCCTATGAATACCCTCCTAACACCTCTACTCCTCAGGTCCTCGAGGAGGTTCGTCCCCTCAAAGCCTGAGTAGGCCTCCCTATCCGGATCGGTGGCCTTCGAGATCACGATGACATCCTCTGGAAGCTCGAGGTCGGGATGGAACTCAGCCCCAACACTCCCTTGGACGCAGTGGGCCGGCCATATACCGCCGTACTCTCTGAAGGACTTATGGTTCGGCGGGTGCCAATCTCTGGTTGCGTATATGTG
>QMYL01000103.1 GCA_003662645.1 Candidatus Bathyarchaeota archaeon | reverse complement strand
TATTGCCCAGGTTGGGGAGCAGGCTTTAGACACATGCATTGAGGTAACGAGTCCATCGGTCGAAACAGCTGAAGACCGATGGGCGACAAAGACGTTACCTCAATGGGCTGGTCATGTGTTTAAGGCTTAGACCCAACCTGGGCATTTTCATTTTACGTGAAATTAATCCTCTATCTCTGTCATGAGGCTTCTATGCTCTTCAACTGTCCCTTATACATCTCCAGTATCTCGTCCACTGTTGTTGCGTCCTCCGGCGCCTTATCCAGCCTGTAGTTCCCAGTGAACCTTGGGAACCTTATGGCGAGTCCGCTTCCCTTCCTTATTCTGTCCATGGCGCATGTGTGCGTTGGGCTTAGGGTTATCTCTGCGCCTATAACCTCTATCACAACCTTAGGTTCAAACCATACATCAGCCTCTAATGCTGAGTTTACCCTTGGGTGGCGGTGAGCTATCTCGTGAGGCTTCATCATCTCAGGTATCTTCTTCAGGTCTTCATCTGTGAAGCCTGAGCCGCACTTACAGACCGTCTCGAAGGTGTCGTTCTCCTTGTTATAAGCTGCTAAGAGCAGGGCTCCGTAGGTTCCAGCCCTCTTGCCCCTGCCGTGGAAGGCCCCAACAACAACCAGATCCACCGTGTCGGTCATCTCGCTCTTATAGTCACGTTTATACTTTATCCAGAGCCAGCCTCTAGCTCCAGCCTGGTATATGGAGTCCTCGGATACCGCCTTACAGACAAGGCCTTCACATCCGTTCTCTATAGCCTCCTGGAAGAACCTCTCCAGCTCCTCCGGGTTATCTGTAATCAGGTAGTGGGCTATCTTGAAGCGGTCGCCCTCCTCAACTATCTTCTCTAGGAACTCATGGCGGATCGGATAGGGTTCAAGCGTTAAGTCCTTACCGTCGACGTACAATACATCGAAGGCGAAGAGTGAGACCGGGTACTCCTCTATGGCCTCCTTTATCCCATACTTCCTCCTTCTATGCATCAGCTCCTGGAACGGCCTCATCTCGCCGGTGTCGGGATCTACAGCCACACACTCAGCCTCTATTATAGCCTTCTCCGGTTTCAGGTGGTTCCTTATAAGCTCAACGGCATCCGGGTACTGCCCCGTTATGTTCTCAAGCCTCCTCGAGAAGAGTATCACACGGCTTCCATCCTTGTGTGCCTGTATTCTCTCACCATCATACTTATATTCAGCTATACATTTGCCGCCGAGCTTCTCGAGTATCTCCTCAGGTGAACTCAATCTCTCAGCCAACATCGGCCTTATGGGTTCTCCAAGTGAGACCTTGAACTTTCTTATCCCCTCAAGTCCGCTCTCAACTAAAACCCTCGCGACCTTACCCAGATCCGATGAGATGTTGTAGGCCCTCTCCAACTCGGCCCTAGCCTCCTTTCCTCCCCCATAGGCTATCGCCAATGCGTCTAGGACCGTCATATCGGCTATTCCGAGCCTCAACTTCCCGGTGACTGTTCTGATTATGTACTTCGCCTCTTTCGGTGTTGCGTTTGTGAGGAGGCCTGTTAGGAGGTTTATCTTCTGGTCCATTGAGCCGGGTCCAGATGCCTTCGCCATCTTGTCGAGGGTTTGGTATACGACCTCGACTGTTAGAGGTTTGTAGAACAGTAGGGCTTGGAGCCTCTTCTCTAGGAACTTCTGCGCAGTCTCGCCTAGGTCTCCGGTCTTCTTTAGGTCATCTAAGATCTCCTTCTCCCCTCGACCAGTAGCCTTGGCTACAGCCCTAACGGCAAGCTTCTCGGCTACACCTATCTCCACACCCATGAAGTCTGGGTAGAGCTTACCCTGGGTTAGATAAACTATCTTATCTATCAACTCTTTGGGGGTCTTCTTTAATAAGTCAACGAGTAGATCCGTCATCTCAAGCCTTTTGGTTGTACCCTCTATCTTCTCATAGGCATCCGCGACAAGTTGATACCTCAAGCTTTAGGCTCCTCCCTAAAATAATTAGGTGTGGAAGGGAATATTAAGTTGACTGGATATGAATGGCTGGTTTCCGGGTTTGACTACTCCTGAGCCAAGAGGACGAAGCCGCAGATAAGGTTTATCAGCCCTATTATCCCAGCTGCAGCTATCATCAACTCAGGGGTTAGAAGGCTCCTCACGTCGGGTAGGCCGTGGATGTTGAGGGATGGATATAAGAGGTACTGGAGGGAGATAAAGAGTAACAATACGCCGAAGAATATCATCAACCCACTTATCGAGATGCCTATCCTCTTAGCTAGGGAGAAAACCCTCCTCCTCTCCTCCTCAATCGTGTCCCTTATTATATCAGGCTCCTCACCGTACGGGATTATGGGAGGCTCAACTGAGACCTCCCTCTCCTCCCTCTCCGACACCTGAGCCATCCCCTACAACCCTTAAAGGTTTTGGAGCTATAAATGTATAAACTTTGGCATCCAGTTTATGTGGCCGTCTCACCCTTCTGAACGGATCAACCCTATCTTTAAGTACTCACCCTCTATGTTGTATTCGGTTACGTGAGCTCCCTCCGGTGGCTCTCCCTCGTGGAGGTGTAGTGAGAGAGTCTCGGCTGCTATGTAGTCGCCGTACTCCTTGAAGACCCTGCTCAGTACCGGTGAGGCCTTGTAGTATGTTTCTATCCAGTCAGCTATCTTGAAGCCCGCCGCCTTCCTCTGGTTCTGTATTCTGCGGACTATGTCCCTTGCGAAGCCGCTCCTCTTCAGCTCGTCCGTGATTACTATATTTACGCCCACGAGTATGTTCTCCTCCTCAGCTGTGTTGTAGCCCTCCCTCGTCACTTCTTCAACCTTCAAATCCTCTGGTTCAAGTTCAACCTCCTCGCCGTCAACCCTCAACTTGACTGTGAGGCCTCTACTTATGGTTGAGGCCAGCTCCTTCTGGTCCATGGCTTTCAAGGTCTCCCTTATCTTCGGGAGTAGCCTTCCATACTTCCTGCCCACGATCTTGGGTATGGGTTCAACCTTATACTGGATGAGCTCCTCCCGGTTTGTTGTTAGGATGACCTTCCCAACGTTCAGCTCATCCTTGATTATGTCCTTCAGCTCCTTGATCCTCTCAAGGACCTCCCGGTCCGCCACAACCTTCACATCTGAGAGCGGCTGTCTAAGCTTTATCCCGGCTCTGCTCCTAGCCGAGCGGCCTAGGCTGCAGACCTTCATAGCTATCTCCATGCTCTCCATCAATTCCTCGTCGATCAACTCCTCCTCGGGCTCCGGCCAGTCGTTGTGGTGAACGCTCTCCGGGGCCTCCGGGTCTACCGTGCGGACTATGTTCTGGTATATCTCCTCCGTTGTGAATGGTATGAAGGGTGCTAGAAGCTTTATTAGGGTTGTTAGGCACTTGTAGAGTGTTGTGTAGGCTGCCTTCTTATCCAAGTCGGCCTCGCTCTTCCAGAACCTCCTCCTAGACCTGCGTATATACCATGTGGAGAGTTCGTTCACAAACCTCTCCATGCTGATCGCCGCGTTATATGGGTCGTAGTCGTCCATGTACCGGGTGACATCCTTCACAAGAACCTGTAACCTTGAGAGTATCCACCGGTCGAGTAGAGTGTACTCATCGGTCGAGTCCTTAGGTGTCCAGTGGTCCAGATTGGCGTATGTGACGAAGAAGCTGTATATGTTCCAGAGCGGGATCAGAAAACGCCTCTTTATCTCCCTAGCTCTCCCGTAGCCGAAGAGGAGGTTAGCCTCAGGCCTATTGGTGCAGTACATCCACCTCATCACGTCGGCGCCCATATTCTCAACCGCTTCATCGAACCATATCGCGTTCCCCCAAGACTTGTGCATCTCTCTACCATCCTCGCCGAGGACGAGGCCGTGGCCGAAACAGACCTTGAAGGGTGCGCAGCCCTCCAGTATGGTGCTCATCGCGAGCATGGAGTAGAACCAGTTTCTGAATTGCCCTGGCAGGGACTCGCACACCAAGTCAGCCGGGAACCACATCTTCCAGTATTCCCTGTCCTTTCGGTACCTAAGAGTTGAGTAGGCTACTATACCCGCGTCTAGCCATGGGTTCCCAACATCCGGTATCCTGGAGGCCTTCGCTCCACACTTGCTACACCTTATCTTTACGGCGTCTATCCACGGTCTGTGTGGAGAGTGCCCCTCGAAGACCTCCCACCCCTCTACGGCCTTAGCCTTCAGCTCCTCCTTACTCCCGATAACCTCGAAGTTTCCGCACTTCGGGCACTCCCATATTGGGAGGGCTAAGCCCCAATACCTCTTCTTCGAGATCATCCAGTCCTCCATGTTCTGGAGCCAGTCTAGCTCCTGTTGTAGACCGTAGGGCGGTATCCACCTAACCTGCTTGGCTGATTCCATTATCTGGTAGCGGAGGTTCTCCCTCTTCTCCTCCTCCGTTACCTCCTCTAAAGGTTTATTCAGCTTCTTGCCCATCGATATGAACCATTCGTCGACCAACCTGAAGACGAGTTCGCTCCCACACCTCCAGCAAACCGGGTATCTGTGGGTGTAATCCTCAACCTTAAGGAGTAACCCCTTCTTCTTCAGGTCCTCTATGATCGGCTCAGCCGAGTCGTACACATGGGTTCCAGTCAACCAGTCATAACCGTCAATGAACACCCCGAACTCATCTAATGGCGCAACCGCTGGGAGCCCATACTTCTTCCCAAGCTCCAAGTCCTCCTTGCCGCATCCGGGGGCTATATGGACTATGCCGGTTCCTTCCTCCTCGCTCACCTCATCCCAGAAGATCACCCTATGAGCCTCAAC
>QMYL01000102.1 GCA_003662645.1 Candidatus Bathyarchaeota archaeon | reverse complement strand
TACAGTGGTCCGCCCTCTCAGATATCCTTATGAACTCCTCGACGTCGAATATCTCACGCGGCATCCACGCACCTCCGAGTTAGGTTTATGCCTTCGACACTACGTTATCTCAGATTACTCTGAGGGAGAAGCCTATAAAGGTTATCCCCAAAATTCTATATCTTGGGGGCAGAAGAAGACTCCCTTTGACGTAAATAAAACCTTTAATCGATTGATAGAATCTTTGGGTCGGCTGTCTGCCTACTCCATCTCTTTCAGCTCGATCGTTCTTCCTTCCCGGATGGATTTTATCGCTGCTAGTCCGAGTAGTACGCTTAAGCTTCCAGCCTCCGCTGAGGCTAAGGGCTTCTTCCCTTCTCGGATGGCGGTTAGGAAGTCGTTTATGAGCCCCATATCTCCGCCTCCGTGTCCGCCTCTCTCCTCCCCTATCTTCTGGGTCTTGACGTCGGATGAGTAGTTTGGGTATAGTATTATCTGGCGTTTCGCCTCATCCACCTCGAGTTTCCCTCCGTCACCTATGAAGGACATCTGCCTGCTCGTGTATGGTGTGAAGAGGCATAGCGTGTAGGTCGCTCTCACACCGTTCGCGTATTCAATTATGACCGTTGCGTTGTCGCACGTATCCTTCTCAGATGTCCAGACGCATACGTCACGTATGTAACCGTCGAACTTCTCCGGTTCTAGGTAGAGCTTCGAGAGGCGTGGACTCCTAAGGTCTATATACTCCGGACACTCCCTCTTCCACTTGCATGTTAGGCACCTCTCACCCCTCCACTTACCCGGGACGTAGACATCGTTCCCTCCGAAGGCTGAGACCCTAACCGGCTCCGAGTCGACAACCCAGTTTATTACGTCTAGGGAGTGGCAGCTCTTATGGACTAGGAGCCCACCGCTGTTCTTCCTGAACCTGTGCCAGCGGCGGAAGTAGTCAGCTCCCTGCCTATTATCGATGGAGGTTACAAGCTTTAGGGAGCCTATCTCACCCTCAGAGACCATCTTCTTAATCGTGCTGAAGACCCTGTTGTAGCGTAGGACGAAACCCGTCATGAAGGTTCTATCAGACCTCTTGACCGCGTCTAGGACCTCCCTGCAACCCTTAACGGTTGTGGCTATGGGTTTCTCGCAGAGGACATCCTTCCCAGCCTCAAGTGAGGCTATCGCTATCTCGGCATGCGTGTAGTCTGGCGTTGTTATTATCACGGCGTCAACATCATCTAGGGCGAGAAGGTCACGGTAATCGGTGAAGAGTTTAGCATTCAGACCGAGCATCTCCCTAACGTTCCTAAGCCGGATGGGGTTAGAATCGCAGAGGGCGACAACCTCAGCATCCTCACGATACTCCCTACTCAAGAGAAAACCATAGTGGGAACCCCTGGCACCAGTCCCAATTATACCAAACCTGATCCTATCCAAACCAGACAACCCCCAAACAACCACTAAAAATAACAAAACTAACAAACTTAAATCTTCCCAAACAAAAATAATAACCCACACCAGAGTCAGGTATACCTGCGGGGAAGATGGCATATAATTCCCAAGAGCTTAACCCAGCTATTGAAGAGAACTGCAGAATACCAAGCATAGCCTATACTTCAACGATGACTGTGAGCAGAGTTCCGGAAAAAGAGAGCCAACAGGCTGGTTTCCTAGTGAACCACGTCTCCAGAGTTTACGTGGAACTACATCGTCTCCTTCATCAGGTTCTCGAGATATCTTCTAGAGTTTATGTACATTGAGTCTAATCTCTGTTTCATCTCCTCTTTTCCACCCACATCTATGCCTATGCATCCCTTAAAGCCATGTTTTTTCAAGGCTTCCAGAAAGCTTCTCCAGTCTACGACCCCGGTTCCTATTTCTAAATGGTCTTCCGTCATGAAATCGCTATCGCTCGCGTGAACGTAAAAGATGCTCTCTCCAAGCATCTCTACGCATTGAACTGGATGCATCTTTTGAGCGGCTAGGTGGGCCACGTCGAGAACTGCACCGAGATTCTCGCTCTTCACTTCACGTAGCAATAATTCCAGAGCCCAGGCGTTTGAGATGGTCTCCCACGTTCTCGGCTCGATGCAGAGTCTTAAGCCGTGATCCTCAGCTATATCGTTACATTCACTTATCGAGGAAACAACTACCTCCTCAAAGAATCTCCAAAAGTCGAAGTTTGGATCAACCTTCATTGACGGAGGCTTATACGCATACCTAAATTCTTCAGATATATCATATGGACGCTCAGCGTGAATTGGTAGGTAAAAGCTATCCACCTGAACGATATCCGCCTCAAGATAGGAGGCTACGTCACAACCCACCTTGAAGTCCCTTAGTGCCTTACTTCTCCTCTCAGGATCAGTGGACATTATGTCGGGCAATACTGGAACGAAGTTGACCAGTTTAACTTCGTTCTCGCTAAGCTTCTTTTTTATAACATCCTTATTCTCGACTATCACGTATAATTGTGAACCTATTCCCTCGAGTTCCATATAGCGGAAGCCTAAACGTTTGGCATCATCTATAGTCGAAAGCACCTCCTCCAAGCTAAGGATGTAACGATACTTTGTTATCGCGTATAGCCAACACATAGATATGTTCCAACTCATCTCAGGATCCACCTCCACAAACCCTTTATACTTCACATAATCCAAAAAACGTTTTCGCTCTGCAAAGTAATTAAGTTTTATTCTCTGTTATTTTCGGGTGGCGTCTGTGGGTCTGGAGTTGCGTTGATGAACGGTTGATTAGGCGTGGTGAACTGCGAGAAGGTTAACCCTACACGCTTACGATAGGTATGTTAAGTTCGTTACCTTTGATACCATTAATGTTAAGATAAGGTTTCCTCTGCACTGCAACGCAGAGAAACTCGTGAACATAGTAGCAAAACTGATATCCACACCCTAAAATACTTTATATAAGACCTCACCACAAAAATCTGTAGTTAACTGTGGCTAGCTATAGCTAAGTAGCTAGGGGATGATTGCCGGGTTACCCTAGCCTGGTAGGGGGCAGGCCTGCTAAGCCTGTGGCCTAACGGGCCGCGTGGGTTCAAATCCCACACCCGGCGCCAAGCAGAAATGTAGTTTCTGTATTTCCTTCTTTGAAGGTTTTTGGAATGGGGTTTGTTTCTGGCTGGTTGTAGGCTCCTTTATAAGGGGGTGTTGGAGTTGGTGGGTTTACCTCGTCTTATTCCTTTCACTCGGTTAAAGTCCTTATTGTTTGTGTATATTTCTTTCACGTTGTTCTTCTTCATCGTTTGTAATGCTAAGGCGTCAACGAAGTCCAGATCATATTTTTCTATGTCACTTACTGCCTCCATCACCTCGTTCCAAGAGACTTCCGTCTTATTCATAGTTATGTAAGAATTTAATCTCCAACGCCAAACAGAAACCACATAAAAGAAACGTTTTTGTGCTTTATTTTTATCCTTTCGTTCAGAGGGGGTGGTTTCGGTGGTTGAGTTCGGTGAGGTATTGGAGAGGCTTGATAGGTTGGAGCGTAGGCTCTCTGAGGTTATGCATCGTATCGATGAGATAGGGATGCAGCTTGAGGCTGTCAATAAGACCTTCATCTGTCTGTACCGTTCCGGCGGTCTGGATAGGTGCGTTGTCCGTATAGGTAGCGGTGAGATTCAGGGTTAGGTTGTCTCTACACATCGTCCGTCGTTACCCCTCTTCCTTCCGCTCCCTCTTCAGAGGGTACTTCTTCTCCCCAGCGTAGATTGGAACCCTCAGCCAGTTCTCGATCGGCACTAAAGGGCAGGTGTAGGCTTCATTATACGCACACCAGGGGTTATATGCCTTGTTGAAGTCTAGGATCCATTTCCCATCCGGGGTTCGGTCCACTTCTCCATCGAGGTCTATGTAGCGTCCGGCGCCGTAGGTCTCCTTTCCAGATGTTAGGTCCCTGAAGGGTATGAATAGCCTATCCTCCTTCGGGTCGCTCTTGTAGGCGTGGAGGATGACGTCCTTACCATCTATCTTGAGCCTGAACTCACCCCACCTTATGAACTCCCTCTCCCCACCTCTGGTGTAGACCATCCTTAGCTTCTCCTTATCCCGATATTCATGTAGCTCAGCCACAAACTTATACTTCGGGTCTGGCGGGTAGTAATCCAAGCCCGTAAACCTCGCCCTATCCTCGGGTGGTATAGGAGACTCCGGGTGGAGCTTAAAGAATAGATCCTTCCTCCTACGCTCCCTCTCTATGGCAGCCTTCCAATCAGAGACTTCCATAAGTGATGAGGATACAACCCTGAGAGATTAAACTTTTGGTATAAAACTACAAAATTGACAACAAGGTTTATATCTGCGGGTCCGGGTTACATCATGGAGTTTCCATTATTGAAGAACATAATAATTATGGGTTCGGGCGTCGGCGGAGCAACCGTCGCCAAGGAGCTGGCAACCAAAGGACATAAGGTGACGATTTTAGAGAAAGGCAAATACCACAAACTCGGAACCACCATGAGGGCCCTAAAATTCTACTCAGGCTCACTCCTCTGCCCAGCTGAGAGAACACCGGAAGGAACAGAAATCATCAGAACGATCATGGTTGGGGGAAGCTCGATGGTCACGCTTGCAAATGGAGTTAGAGCCCTCGAGAAAGAGTTGAGAGCCATAGGGATAAACCTAAAAGATGAGTTTGAGGAGGCGGAGAAGGAGACAGGGGTAACACCAACACAGGGTTTGGGTGGGAATCATGCGTGCCGGAACCTTTGTTGATCTACAAAAACAGATTGAAGCAATACTTGGTGTCGATGCTTCAGCGCTGGTTTACGAGGCTGGTATACGTGCTGGTAGAGAATCTACAAGGG
>QMYL01000101.1 GCA_003662645.1 Candidatus Bathyarchaeota archaeon | reverse complement strand
TGATATCATACGTTTCACATCGCTCTGGGCTAGGGCGAAGAGGTTCCCAACCGTCATCGTGAGGGCTGAGAAGACCCCTAAAGCGAAGGTCCAGTTCAGGATGAGGGGAGGGGTCAATATGTACACCAGGACCCTCATGAAGACGTAGTAGCTGGCTTGGTCCACTATGGCTGAGAGGAAGGCCGCAGATGATGGGGGCGCAGCCGTGTAGGCGTCTGGGAGCCACATGTGGAAGGGGACTACAGCCGTCTCGATGGCGTAGCCGCACGCGACGAAGGCGAAGGCCGCGACTAGGAGCCTCTTGTCGGTTATGGATAGGAGGGCCTCCCTCACAGCCCAGAAGTTGAGTGAGCCGACTATGCCGTAGATTATGGATAGGCCGAAGACTATGAAGCCCGACGCTATGATTATCATGACCAAGTACTTCAAGGAGGCCTCTATAGATTCCGCCTTCCTCCCGTACATTATGAGGAAGCATGAGCCGGCGGCGGAGGCCTCCCAGAAGATGAAGAGTGTGAGGAGGTCGCCGGAGAAGGTTGCCGCTATGACGCTCCCCAAGACCATGAACATCAAGGCGAAGTATCTACCGGAGAGCTCATCATCCATACCCACGTGCAATACACCATAGATGCATGAGACCAAACCCATGATCAGGTAGACGGAGGCCATATACACCGAGACGGCGTCTATGAGGAAGGAGCTCGATAGGGCGGCTCCAACTCCGCCGACGAGGGAGACGTTGATGAATGGGGTCTCCCCGGCCATCCTATAATACTCACGGCTTAGGTTTATGAGGCTGACCCCGACTAGGATGAAGGGTATGACAACCCACAAGATTAGGAGGCTTATGTGGCGGTTATCCCCCCTCCTTATCAACGCAACCACCGGAACCGTGATTAGGGCTGATAGGATGAGGATGACGGTTGGGGTTAAAGCCTCCAAGATTCCTATCAAAGCCTCCACCTCAACCCAGTTGGGCTGCACTTATCAACTCGATTATGGGGCCGGGCCATATACCCAATACCACAACCACTACTGAGAGCATGGCCATCGGTAAAGCCATGTAGATCGATTCCCTCTCGACCTCCTCAACCTTGGATTCCTCCAGGAAGACCCTCCAGAATAGTCGTAGGACGTAGGCGAGGCTGAAGACCGTCGCCACCACCATTAGGGCTGTGGTTATGTAGTAGAAGCTGTCGGCCACCCCAGCTTGGAAGCCTCCCATGAAGATTAGGAACTCACTTATGAAGCAGGCGAAGGCTGGTATACCGGCTATGCTGAGGGATGAGATGGCCGTTGAGACCGCCGTTAGGGGCATCTTGGAGGCTAAGCCGCCCATCTCCCTTATATCCCTCAAACCGGTCTGCTTCATTATGGCCCCAGCGTTCAGGAAGAGTAGACCCTTACTCGCGGCGTGGTTGACGAGGTGCAGGACAACCCCCACAACACCCTCAGCCAGCGGGAACAGGGATAGGCCGAATAGGGCATACCCCATATGGCTTATACTCGAGTAGGCAACTATCCTCTTTATATCATTCTCAGCTAGAGCGGTCATAGCCCCATAGAAGGCTGAGATAACACCGAAGATCGATAGGCCGTAGAGGAAGCGGCTTGTCAGGGTTGCATCACTTATCGATGGTAGGACCATACCGAGGGATATCCTCAATATCGCATATGCGCCAGCCTCGATTATGACCCCGCTTAGGAGGGCCGACATTGGGGCTGGAGCCTCGGCGTGTGCATCCGGGAGCCACATGTGGACCGGTACCACCGCCATCTTCACGGCGAAGCCTAGAGTGAAGGCTATGAATATCCACCTCAGTATCTCCTGTGGGGAAGCCATCAGTAGGGTTCTAGCCTCGATCATGTCTAGTGTTCCGGTGAGCATGTAGACGGCTCCAACCCCGAGTAGCACAGCGACCGCTCCTGCATGGGTGAATATGAAGAACTTGAACGCAGCCCTATAGGACTCCCTATAACCCCAACCCCCAATTATGAAGTAGGTTGGGATGAGCATGAACTCCCAACAGAAGTAGAAGACCATGAGGTTGGATGTTATGAAGACCCCGACTAGGCCGACGGTTAATAGGGCCATGAGGGCGTAGTACTCCCTCAAGCCCTCCCTCTCCTCCATGTAGCCGACCGAGAAGAGGACAGCCGAGATTATGAGCAGTAATGTTACGATGGCCATCGAGAGGCTCACACCGTCAACGAATAGGGTCAACGGAGAACCCAACATGGGCATCCAATAATAGGACTCTAAGTATTCACCCTCGGAGAGAACCCTCGGAACAACCGTCAATATGGCTGTAAGATCGAGGATCGATGTTAAGAGGACTACCGCTGCGGCTGCCCTAACGGATCTGCCACCAACCAGATAGACGAGCAACGCCGAGAAGGCGGGTAAGAGGAGGGCGAACAAGAGCGGCGTGAACATGTCACATCACCTCAGACCGTTAGTAATAGTAGGATGCATAAAAAGAGGAAGCCCATGGTTGCCGCCAAGACGAAGTGTGGGAGGGCTCCGCTGTGAACCCTCCTTATCTTGACGCTGTGGCGGGCTGTTGCGATCGCGGTTAGGTGGATGAGCCTCGTAAGGGCCGCCTCGAAGTTCCATAGGCTGAACCTTGCGAGGGCCATGACGGAGCTGGCAACCAAGTAGGGCACACGCTCGAAGACCTTAATCTCCAATTCTCTGCGGAGCCAGCTGGAGAGGGCCATGACTCCACCGGCAACTCCTCCATAGAGGGAGTCGAAGTAGTAGCCGTTCTCCAGGAGCCTATCAAGGATGGATAGGGCTCCACTCCTCACTCGGGATGGCGGTATAATCCTCCTCTGGTAGATCAGGTAGATGGGCAACCCGCCTATGAGTAGGGTGGTCATGAACATGAGCGACTCTAAACTGAAGAAGCTCTCCAACCTGAAGGCGTAGTTCACACCTAGGAACCTGGCCAGCGGGTTACCGAAGAACCCGAAGACGGCGCTTCCAACGGCCAGCACGCTTGAGGAGAGGCACATCAAAAGTGGAGCCTCATGAACCCTGATCCTCTTCAGGTATGGGGACTTCTCACCAGCGAAGGTTAGGACCAGAAATCTGTAGCTGTACGCGAACGTTACCGCCGTGGCTGAGTATATCAGGAGTATTAGGCAGATGTCGCCGGAGGATAGGAGGATGCTCGCTATCAAACCCTTACTGAAGAAGCTGCAGAAGGGCGGTATCCCGGAGCGGGCGAGTATAACGACTATGCAGAGGGCGAAGGTGAAGGGCATATCCCTCCTCAAACCGCCCATCTTCCTCATATCCCTAGTTCCAAGCTGGTGTATTATACTCCCAATCGCCAGGAAGCCCAAACCCTGGAAGAAGGCGTGGCTTATCATGTGGAATAAACCCGCAAACCAGCCTATGGGATGCGGTGAGACACCCAAGGCGGCCATCATGAAACCTATCTGGCTTACCGTGGAGTAGGCTGGAACCCCCTTTATATCCGGAGTATGCAGGGCTAGGGTTGCACCTATGAAGGCCGTTAGGGCTCCAAGCCAGACGGTGGAGTTCAACCAGAGGGGTATCGAGGAGAAGATCGGGTGGGTCCTAGCGACCAGGTAGACCCCAGCCTTAACCATGGTTGCGCCGTGGAGGAGGCAGCTCACCGATGTTGGAGCCTCCATCGCGCTGTAGAGCCATGTATGTAACGGTAGCTGAGCCGACTTGACGAAGGCTCCAACCAGCATCAGCATCCCAACCACGGTCAGGATTGGCGTGGCGACCTCCCCGTACCTCTGGAATATCTCCGAGTAGGATAGGGTGTTCAGGTTTGCGTATAGGATGAGTATACCGGCTAGAAGCGCGATGTCACCTACCTTCGTCATTATGAAGACCTTAACCCCGGCCTTCACGGCCTCTGGGCGTTTATACCAGAAGGAGACGAGGGCGTAGGAGCATAAACCAACCATCTCCCAGAAGATGAAGAGCTGGAGGAAGTTGTCGGCCATCACTAACCCGATCATAGACCCTATGAAGAGGAGCATGAAGAAGTAGTAGCGGGCTAGACCCTCCTCATGGGCCATGTAACTCAACGAGTAGATGAGGACGACCAAGCCTATGAGGGCTATCAGGTTTGCGAAGAGTATACTCAACGGGTCAACCAAGACCCCAAGTTTCACATCCACAACCGGTATCCACTCAACCCCCTCCGGACCGCCGACCGCTGAATGTGCCTCGGGGATTAAGGAGGCCGCCAAGATCAACGTTATAACCCCAACGACGATTACGAATCCATCCCTAACCCTTGAGCCAACTCTATCCACGAAGGGGACGAGTATGCTCGAGGCTAATGGGAGGAGCCATACAAGCCACGGGGAGAGGCCGTCAAGGGAAAGCGGAGACGGCGGGATCATCACTCCTCAACCTCCTCGGGTTTGTGTTTACGTTCCCTCCTCCCGCCAAGCCTTGAGAGGCCCCATACATCCAGAACCCTAAACTCCCTATACGAGACCAGAACCAGAGCTATGACTATCGCGGTTATGGCTGTGTCAACCGACAACGCTAGGGTGAGGAAGGCCTGCCCAAGGCTTCCACCAGCTGATGATGCGAAGACCACGAAGTTCATACTCGCAGCCGCCGCTATCATCTCGATGGAGATTAACATCTTGAGTAGGTTCCTCTTCGTTAGGAGGCCGTATACACCTATCGCCAGCAGGGTTGCAGAGAGAACGATATACTCCAACCTAACCAGCCCTCCCCCTCTCTACACGCCTCCTCTCCCTGAGAACCATGACGACCCCGAGGGCTAGAGTTAGGACGACGACCCCCTGGGC